>JAEEWY010000050.1 GCA_016291275.1 Methanobrevibacter sp.
CCCTTAATGAGCACACCTTTTTTGGTAGCGGAAGTGATTGCGGATACCATACCGATTGGAGTGGAAATCAAGAATGCACAAGGACATGAAATTACCATGATTGAAAGTGCCTTGTAAACCCAGTCAACAAGGTTTTGGCCAAAGAGCAATGGAGGTACGAATGCTACACAAGCTGCAATTACAATCATCAATGGAGTGTAATACTTGGAAATACGCTCTACCAAAGTTTCAGTGTTTGATCTGTTCAATTGAGACCTTTTAACAAGTGTTACGATTTTTGAAATAACTGAGTCCTTAGCTTCTTTTGTTACAACCATTTCCAAATAACCGTCTTCATTAACGGTACCTGAAAAGACTTCATCTCCAACAGTCTTGGTTACAGGAAGGCTTTCACCAGTAATAGATGCCTGATTGATTGAAGAGATACCTGAAACTATATTTCCATCTAAAGGAACTTTGTCTCCAGGTCTGATAACTACGATTTCACCGATTTTTACATCATCAACGTTACGGACTTCTTCTCCACCTTCGACTTTAACTCTTGCGGTTTCAGGAGCTAATTCAACCAATGACTTGATGGAACGTTTTGCTCTGAATTCAGCAAGGTCTTCCAGGAATTCAGCTATGTAGTAAAGCAAAGCTACAGCTGCACCTTCTTCACCGTGACCGATGATGAAGGAAGCGATACAAGCGATTACTACAAGAAGTGCAGGACCAACTGTATGACGTTTGACAAGTGAGTTGTATGCAAGAATAGCAATTTCATAACCTGCTATAAGAGCACCAAGCATATATATGATAGTTACAATTGTAGGACTGAAGGACATGAATTCAAGAATATGACCTGCAATGAATAGGATACCGCTTGAAACCATGATTTGAATAGGTCTGTTATAAATTTGCGGTTTTCCTTCTGCAAGAAGTTCTCCATCCCCATGGCTGTGGTCATGTCCATGGCTATGTCCGTGGTCATGGTCATCATCTGCACAATCAGGACATGCACAAAGTGAGAAATCATCTAAATCATCATGGTCATGATGGTGATGCTCATGCTCATGATCGTGTCCATGGTCATGACAACCGCAATCAGGGTCTTCACAAGAATCCCCTACTACTTTAGGACTATGATCATGATTATGCTCATGATTATGCTCATGATTATGCTCATGACTGTGCTCATGATTATGCTCATGATTATGCTCATGATTATGCTCATGACTGTGGTCATGGTCATGATGATGATCGTGATTATGCTCTTCTTCATCATGACAATCATCGTCATCACAGCCACATCCACAAGACTCATCATGATGCTCTTCCACATGTTCATGCTCATGATCATGATGGTGATGCTCATGATTGTGGTCGTGATGATGATCGTGATCATGGTCATGATGGTGATGGTCATGTCCATGGTCGTGATTGTGATCATGGTCATCATCTGCACAATCAGGGCAACCACAAAGGCTTATATCAACATCTTCATCATAATCTATCTCTTCTCTATGATCAAAAACACTTAAATCAGTGCTTTTCTGATAATCCTTCAATAACTGCTTATTGTAATGCTTTTCATTCATACATTTTTCATCACTGCAGTCAGGATCAAAACAAATATAATTGTAATGTTCAGGATTAAAGCATTCCTCTTCATTACAATCAGGATCATAACATTTATTTTCTACCATATTGACACCTTAATAAATAAAATAAATTAAAAAATTAAAAAATTTAATAATTTAATAAATAAAAAATTAATTAAAAAATTTAATTGAAGAATATCCAAAAAATATTATTCGTTCAAGTGTTCCAAACCCATCTTGTAAATCATTTCAACATGAAGGTCAGTTAATGAATATCTTGCTTGTTTTCCTTCTTTCTCGAATTTAACAATATTATGTGCTCTCAATATCCTTAATTGATTTGAAACAGCATTCTGATTCAATCCCAATGCTTCACAGATATCACATACACATAAATCCTCATAGCTCAAAAGGGAAATTATCTTAAGCCTTGTTGGATTTCCGAAAATCTTAAAGAATTCTGAAAGGTCAGAATATTCATCATCAGCCAAGATATGCTTTTTAGCTCTTTCTATTGAATCTTCATGGGGATGATATATTTCACACATATCATCATGTTTATTTTCTTCATTTTGTGAATTTTGATCTTGCATTTAGAACACCTTTTTATAATAATAGTTTTTACATCAACATATTTAAATGTTTTCATATCATGATATTATGATATGTTATTAAAAAAAGTAATGAAATTAGATAAAAAGTAATAAAAATAAAAAAAGGTAAATTAGAATAAACTATACGAATAAACGTAAAATAAAGAATGGACCTATAGACGCAAGTAGGAAAAGCCCTATACCTAATGCAGTAATATGCTTTTGTTCATCCATTATTCCATTAATGATTAATAAGATGCTGAAAAATCCTAATATTAACGGTAAAATATGAGAAAATATAATAATAAATCCATTTGCCATTTATATCACATTAATCCTTTTTACAATTATATAATAATTTATTTCATTTAATATTTAAATTTTAAGAGAAAAAATAGCTAAAAAATAAAAATTTAAAATTAAGATTTGATTAAAATTTGAAAAAAATAAAAGAATCAGAAATTGCTGATGTTTATTTCTCCTTTATGCAAAGCAGTTCCAACCAAAGCCTTTTTGATTCCCAATTCATTGATTAAAGGAATCTCATCCTTAGTTATTCCACCGCCTAAAATGATTTTATCCTTGAATTCTTCAAACTTGTCAAGCAATTCCTTATTGAATCCAGCTTCTGTTCCAACAGAAGAGATATCAAGCAAAATTATTTCATTTGGATCAATTCTTCTCAAGACTTCCTTGAATCCTTCCAGATTCAAATCCATATGTTTAGTGTACAATTCATTATTCTTTACATCCACACTTACAATGATTCTTTCCTTCGGATACTTTTCAAAGATCTTTTCAAGCTCTTCAATTGATTCTAAAGTTTCAGTAGCTACAATGATTTTATAAGCGAAATCAAGCATGAATTCAAAGGTTTCAAGATTATCCACACCTACATCCACAATAACCGGCAAGATGGTGTTTACTTCCTTTATCTTATAGATATTATGATTTCCGTTTCTTTCAATAAGGTCCAAATCAGCTATATACATCTCTTTTGCATTAGCCCTTTTCAATGAGTTGGCTATTTCCACAGGGTCAGATGAAGATGCATAAATGGTTTGCAAAGGAGTGTAAGTGTCTCTATTGCCGCTTTTACCAGATACTGCAACAGAATTCATTAAATCTAAAACAGGAATAATCTCTAACATGTTTTCACATCTACAATTATTTTGTAATTATAAGTTATTCGTCTAATTTAATAAATATTTCGTTAGCCAATTCCTTGTCTACAGCAAGTTGGGTGTTTCCCAATTGGAAGACATAATTAGGGAATTTTTGGATTAAGCAAATTTTAGAACCTGGAATAAGCCCTAAATTCATGATTTTTCTTAATTTACGAGCATCCTCTGTTTTGATGTGTGAAACCTCACCGGATTCTCCACTGTGACAAGAAACCAAAGGTACGGAATACTCGTTTCCTAAATCAGTATCACTATCCCCTTTAGGAATTGGATTGTTGTGAGGGCAGTTTTCAGGGTTTCCCAAGATTCTGCATATATTGTCTTCAACCTCTTCACTCATTACATGCTCAATCTGGTCTGCCAATTCTTCCATTTCGTCCATGTCAGCTAAAAACAAGTCTGCTACAACCTTTTCTGCAATCCTATGTTTTCTAACCAATGACCTTCCCAAACGTTCCCCACTTTCAGTTAGGTTAACAAAACCATCATCAATCTTGACATATTCCTTCTTAGCCAATAATTCAATATCATCCTTATTGAATTCATCAATGACCAATTTCTCTTCCTTTTCAAATTCTCTAACCCAAATATCACGCAAATAATGTTCAATCTCACTTTTTTCCATTTTAAACACCAAACTGTTAGAAACTATTTTATCATGCTCTTAATAATAAACGCTAAATTGTTAGAAACTATTTAATTATGCTCTTAATCTTTTTAAAGCTGTCTTCCATAAACTTATATGATTTGGATTCCGGTAGAATCTCATATCCGCAATTTGGACATTTCACTGTTTTGCAATTAATAGGGCATGAATCACAGCTGATCCCATCACATTTTTGAAATGTGAATCCGCAGAATTCACATTTGATTATTTGATCTTTTATCTTATTTTCATCCATTTCAAAGCCCCATTAATTTAAAAAACACATAAGAATAAACTTATAAAAATTATAAGACTATAAAACCACATGTAAGCTAGTTAATATTAGGTTTACTATAAAACCCATTGTAAATGCAAGAACTATGCTCATTACAGCAATCAAACCAGCTAATTTCACACCTCTTTCCTTAATCATAATCATCAATTGAGCAACACAAGGCAAGAACAATGTCAATGTGACAGATGCAACAAGCAATTGAACTCCTGTCAATTGATTCTGAATTGTCATAAGTCCTGCAGCACCAAAGTCCCTTCTAAAGAATCCAAGCACGAATGAGGAACTTGTTGATGTTGGAAGGCCAATCGCATTGACAACAGGGCTGATGCAAGCAATAATCCATTGGAATATTCCACATAAGTCAAGAGCCCAAATGATTACACTGATCAATATGAAAATTGGAATCAATTCCTTGATATACATTACAAGACGTGTCCAAGTCTTTTTAGCGATATGAGACAATTTAGGCCATCTTAAAGGAGGCAATTCCATAAAGAAACTTGGCTGTGCACCTGGAACAAATCTTTTTGCAAGGAAACCTATGACAACAAAGTTGAATAGGATTACCAAAAGCCAAATCCAGATGGCATTTTGATGTTGGGATAATAACGCCATAATAACTCCCAATTGTGCAGAACAAGGAATTGTAAGTGCCATAAGCATTGTAGCAATGTTTCGCTCCCTTCTTGTTTCAAGTGTTCTTGTAACCATTGTTGCCATACTTCCACAGCCAACTGCAAGCACAAATGGAATAACGCTTCTACCGCTCAAACCAATCTTTTTGAATCCATTATCCACAAGAAGAGCAAGCCTTGGAAGGTACCCGCTGTCCTCAAGTATTGAAAATACAATGAAGAAAAGGGATACAATCGGAAGGATAATACCGAATCCATAGGTTAAACCAAGGGTGACGATACCATATTCGCCAACAAAGAGATTTTGAATCGGTACCCATGGAATGTATTGGACAACAACTGCAGTTACTGCAGGGTTGATATACTGACCGAAAATGGTGTTTTCCAAAAAGTCTACAAGAATACCTGCTCCAAGCACTCCAACAATAAGATAAAGTCCGAAGTACAATACACAGGCAAGTATAATCAGTCCATAGATTGGGTGAATCATTATTCTGCTTAACTTTTCACCTAAACTATCATTATCTTGAACGTTTACACTATCAATTGTTGTGTAGTTTGATTTGATGTATTTGGCATAATCTGCAAGCCTAAGCTTTGTCAAATACTTGACCGGTTGGTCAAATTTGGCTTTTTGAGCATCAATAACCTTTGACAAGAGCGCATAATCTTCTTTCTCTTTTACAAGGTTTTCACTGTCTTCATCACCTTCAAGAAGAGAAACCGCCAAATATCTTTTAGAAACAGGATAAGATCCCTTAATGTTATTCTTTATCTCAGAAATAGCTATTTCAATAGACCTTCCATAGTCTACATCTAACAATGTTTTTGATTCATTTAATATATTGTTTTCAATTGAATCATAGTTGACAATGGTGTGCTTTAATTCATCCAATCCCCTGTTTTCTGCAGCTGCAGTTAAGACAATTGGAATTCCAAGCTCATGTGACAAGCTTTCAGCATCGACAGTTGCTCCAATCTTTTCAAGCTCATCCATCATGTTTAAAACTAGAATAACTTCTTTTCCTGCATCAATCAACTGCAAAGTAAGATCAATTGATTTCTCAATGTTTTTAGCATCAACTACATGAACCATCAAGTCAAACTGTTCATCCAATACAAGCAGTTTAGCTACCCTTTCCTCTTCTGTGATTGTATTTAAGTCATAAAGTCCTGGAGGGTCTGTTATGTGGACTGTCTTGTTTTCATAGGTGAAATTTCCTTCATCAATATCTACAGTGGTTCCAGGGTAATTTGAAACCATTGCAGTCATACCAGTTAATTTATTGAATGTTAAGCTCTTCCCTACATTAGGACTTCCTATTAAAAGAACGTTTTTGTAGTATGATTTATCCTTATTGATTGATTTTTCATCCTTTGAATCAATTTTAGAATTACTTTCTTTCCCCATTTTTATCTTCTCAAAAATTGAATAAAAACTACTTAATAATCTTTTACCTAAAACTAATTTAATTTCATTATATTGAACAAAACAAGATAATATAAATCTATTTTTAATTTACTTACTTGATAATGTATATATGTAAAAAATTAGACTGTATTTTAGTCTAAAAAGAAATTAGGTAAACCTAAATAATATTTTATTTCCTAATTATATAAATATTTCTATAAATAGGCTTTATCTACAACATCATCTATAGAAATTTCACAAGATTCGGCATTTCTTTTGAAATGAGCTAAATACTCAATATTCCCGTTTTTGCCTTGAATCTTAGAAACATCCAGATCAATTATATTATAAGCATATTTCTTAAAATAAGTTATTATATCAAGAATAACATCCTTATGAACTTCCTTATCATTGATAATTCCCTTGAATTTATCAGCTATTTCCTTGCCACATTCAAATTGAGGCTTGATGAGAAAAACCAATTCAAAATCCTTATCTTCAAGAGAGATTCTGTCTATAATATGCTTCAATGAAATGAATGATACATCTGAAACTATAAGGTCAATGTTTTCAAACAATTCAGTTGGAGCATTCTTGAAGTTCAATTGCTCATAGAGATCAACCCTTTCATCATCCCTTAATGAATCTGCCATCAAGTCAGTTCCAACATCAATAGCCACTACCCTTTTAGCGCCATACCTTAATGAGCAGTCTGTAAATCCTCCTGTGGAAGATCCGATATCCATAATGTTTTTATCTTTCAAGTCCAAATTAAAAGAGTCTATTGCGCCTTCAAGCTTCAGTCCAGCTCTTGATACATACTTAATGGAACTATTGTCGATTATTTCTACATTATCATGATCCTTTACAATATAACTGGCTTTTGTAACTATTTTATCATTTACCTTCACATTATTGGATTTGATTAATTCCTTTGATTTTGTTCTAGTTGCAACAAAATTATTGCTCACTAAATATTTGTCTAATCTCTCTTTCATTAAAACACCAATTACATTGTAAAAAAAAAAAAAAAATAGAATTTTTATAATTATAATCTATAATTTGTTCATTTTACTTATTAAAACTAGATGTTTAAAAAAATATCAATAATAAAAAAAGAAACTGCATTCCACAGGTTAAAAGCATAATAGAAAGTAGAAATAGAATAAAAAAATAAAAATGGGGAGAAAAGAAAAGAGAATTCATCTCTTTTCTTATTCATATTGTGTTTAAAAATACTAGCTAAGATTAAAAATAAAGAGAATGAACCCTTAAACATATTTTATACTTTATAGTATATAAAGTTTACTTGAAAAATAATAAAATTTAATTGATATGAATAAAATTTAAAAAAATTGTGTGTTTATTAAAAATTATTAAGAAAAATATTATTTTTTAAAAAAAAATTGAAAAAATAGAAAAATAAAAAGTAGATTATTGATTAAAATAGAATTTTAAACAATTTTGTAAACTTCAATGCAAGGCGAGGGGATATCTTTAAAAATACTTTTAAAATATCGCTTGGAGTCATATTCTTGTAATCAAGCCCTACAAATGCATGAATAATGCTATTCAAATCATCATCACTTAAGGAAGTATATACCTCATGTGCAATTGCCAATTTAGGAATAGCCCCTTGAGTGTATTCATCATATAAGACCTCATATTCACTTAACCTTTCTGCTGAATAATCCTTAGCTCTGACTGCTCTTGCAGCCACTTGGCCAGCAGTCTTACCCCCAAGCATTCCCAATATGATTCCTCCACCAGTGATTGGGTCTACCTGACCGGCAGCATCACCGCAAACCAGTAGATTATCGCTATAGATCTGTCCAATCAATCCTCCAATCGGATCACCGCCAACATTGAGTTCAACTGCCTTGGCATTTTTCAAAGGATGATAGGATTCAATGAATTCATTTAAGTATTCAATAGCTGGTTTTTTGCTTGTTGAAGGTATTCCAATACCTACATTTGCAATGTCATCTCCCTTTGGAAATACCCAAGCATAGCCCCCATTTGCAAAAGCGCCTAAATGAAGCTCAATTAAGTCCATTCTTTCACAATTGACTCCTGCCATTTCATATTGGACACCAGACATCATATGCTTTGGATGTGTTGTGGAGTTAATGCCAAATGCCTTAGCTATTCTAGATTCCGGACCATCTGCAGCAATTACAATGCGAGCTTTTATTTCAATGATTTCTCCCATATGTTCACAATCGATTACATAAAATGAACCTTCTGAGTCCTCATCTTTCATGATAGACTTTGCCAATGTCTTAACCATTATTTTGGCACCAGCTCTTGCAGCATCCATAGCCATATACTTATCAAAGACCTTACGCTCAATGATATATCCCTTTTCAGGAAGTATTGTCTCATCAAGAGTCAATCTTGTCTTATCCGGTGCAATTATAGTTCCTCCATTGATTCTCTGAACTGCCCATTGAGGATCTGGTTCAATCTCCAGCCATTTGAGTCCATGGTCATAGATACCTTCTGCACATCTTTTAGGAGTTCCTATTTCAGATTTCTTATCTATAAGGATTACATCTGCACCGCCTAAAGCGGCATGTTTTGCAGCAGCAGAACCAGCAGGCCCTGCACCAATTACCAATACATCAGTTTCTATCATATTATCATCTTAACGGAATCAATTAAAATCCAAATTCATTTAATACAGCATCAGTATAAACATTATTAGGACTATTATTGGAATAATTGCAATTGGATATTTCAAGCCGATTCCTTAAATAATTGAATTCAGCATGGATGCTGTATATGGCACCGCCGCTTTGAGCGCTATTCCCTTGGAATTCACATCTTTCAACAATTAATGCACCATCATCATTATTGAATACCGCACCACCATTAGAACTGGCGCCATTATTTTCAAAGTAGGAATTTTCAATTAGGATTATGCCTTCA
>JAEEWY010000051.1 GCA_016291275.1 Methanobrevibacter sp.
ATTTTATTATCCTTATACATCTTATAACCTTTAGCTATTGTTTTTTCATTATATTTTCATTCATAATTTGAAAATAAATAATTTCTTCAAATTTTGTTTGAATTTTAAAAAATATTATTAATTAAGACAAACTAATAATAGTATATTATTAATTAATATTAAATTTTATTAATTATAATAAATTAATAGAAAACAATTTATAAGCAAATTAAAAACATATTTAAAAACAAATTCAAAATATGAATTAATCTGATAATTTATTATTAAGAAATTTAAGGTGTTATAATGGCTAGTATGAAAGAGATGGCTGATACTTTAATTAAAAGAATAAATGATTTAGCTACTCCTGTTAAAATTATGCATGTTTGTGGTTCCCATGAACATACCATTATGGAACACGGTATAAGATCTTTGCTTCCTCCGGAAGTTGAGATTGTTGCAGGGCCAGGATGTCCTGTATGTGTTGTTCCTTCAAGAGAAATTGATGAATGTTTACAATTGATAGAAAAAGGGGTTACTGTAACCACTTTTGGAGACATGTTGAGAGTGCCAGGTTCCAATGGTTCTCTTGCGGAGGCAAAAGCTGAAGGTGCAGACGTAAGGGTTGTTTACGGTATTCCAAATGCTGTGGAAATTGCAGAAAAAGTAGATAATGATGTTGTATTCATGTCTGCAGGTTTTGAAACAACCGCTCCGGCAACTGCATCAGAATTATTGAAAAAGCCTCCTGAAAACTTTTCTATCGTTTCATGTCACAGATTGATTCCACCAGCTATTGACTTCTTGATCAATTCCGGTGAAACCAATTTAAACGCTTTAATCGAACCGGGACATGTATGTACAATTTTAGGAACTGAACCATTTGAAAAGTTCTCAACTGAATACGGCATTCCTCAAGCGGTGGCAGGTTTCAATCCATTGGATATATTGATGTCCGTTTACATGATCTTAAGACAAATTGACAATGGAACTCCAAGAATCGACAATGAATATAAACGTGCTGTAAGAACTGAAGGAAATGTCATTGGTAAAGAAATGATGGATGAGGTTTTCCATGTGGAAAGCAGAGAATGGAGAGGTTTCCCAAAAATCCCTAACTCCGTCTTGGAAGTAAATGATGAATTTGCTGAGTGGGATGCAAGAAAGAAATATGACATTGAAGTGAAAGATGTTACTGAAGCTCCTAAAGGATGTATTTGCGGACCTATCTTAAGAGGTATGGCAAAGCCAACTGACTGCAAATTGTTTAGAAAGGCATGTAATCCAATGCATCCAATCGGTGCATGTATGGTAAGTAAGGAAGGAACCTGTAACATTGCTCACAGATATAGCAGATAATAAACATTTTATTTTAATAGTTTTTTATACAATCACTTTTTAAGGGTTTGAAAACATGGTAAAAATAGAAGCGATAGCTGTAGATGTTGATGGAACAATTACAGATGGAAGAAGAAGAGTTTGTCATAGTGCATTGGATGCTCTTCGTAAGGCAGAAGATGCAGGAATTCCAGTAATAATTGCTACTGGAAACATTTCACACTTTGCCTATGCAGTGGCTACACTTGTTGGAACTACCGGAGGATTGGTTTGTGAAAATGGCGGAGTAATTTACCAAGATGGATATAATGATAATAGGGTAATTGTTTTAGGAGACATTTCCAAAGCTCAAAAGGCTTATGATTTTTTACTTGAGAAGTTTGGTGAGGATATTCCATTTAAGATTGTAGAGGATTCTGATGCAAGAGTATCTGAAATCTGTTTCTACAAGAATATGGATTCAGAGCCACTTAAAGAGCTACTCCAAGACTTTGATGTGGAAATTTATGACAGTGGATTTGCACTTCACTTGACAGATCCTGATGTTGACAAGGGAACAGGACTTGCTGAATTGGCTAAGCTCTTGGATTACAATATTGAAAACATGATGTGCATTGGGGATAGTGAAAATGACATTGACTTTTTACGTGCTGCAGGATTTAAGGTTGCAGTTGCTAATGCATGTGATGAGCTAAAGGAAATCGCTGATTACGTTTGTGAGAATAAGTACGGTGATGGAGTAGCCGAAGCTATTGATAAATTTGTTTTTACTGAGGATTAATTTAATCATATTCTTTTTTAATGTGTGATAATATGTTATATGAATTGGCTGAAGAGGCAAAAAGGGAAATTTCAAAGTATTCAGACAATTATGAAATCTATTTGGAAAACACTGAATTGCTTCAATTGGATTCCCAAAAGACTGATTTGAATTTTGCAAAAGAGGAAATTAGCTTAGGCATTGGTATAAGAGTTATTAAAGACGGTTCAGTGGGTTTTGCTTTCACATCAGATATGGGTGAAATTGCAAAGACTTGTGAAAATGCTTATTTAAACTCTAAACTTAATTCAAAGGATGAAAACTTCTCTTTTGCAGAAGTGGAAAAATTACCTAAAATCAATGGAACTTTTGATAAGAAGTTCCAGGAAATTGATTTGGATGAACTAACAAGTTCCCTCAAGTCTGTGTTAAACTGCATTGAAGATAATGGTTGTCAAACCACTTCAGGTGGCTTTTCAGCAGCAGAAGGTGAAGTCTTGATTGTAAATTCCAATGGTGTTGAAGCTTATGACAAATCCACCGGTTTTGCATTAGGTGTTTCAATAAATGCAATGAAAGATGGTGATTTAGCAACTGCTTATGACTCTGTTTCATCATGTCTTTATGATTTGGATGGAATCAAATTAGCTGAAGACTTATGCGATTTGGCAAAGTCCTCATTAGATGGAGAGCATATTGAAACTTCAGATAAGGATGTCATATTGGATTATCATGCAGTAACTGGACTTCTCTCCACATTCATGAGTGGTTTCAGTGCAGATAATGTTCAAAGAGGAAGGTCAAGACTCGCTGGCAAAATCGGTGAGAAAATAGTCACTGAAGGCCTTTCCATTTATGATGACGGCACTGTTGATGGCGGTTTGAACTCTGGAGTAAGTGATGATGAAGGAACTGCTTCAAGAAGAACTACTTTAGTTGAGGAAGGTGTCCTTAAAGGATATTTATATGATATTTATACAGCTAATAAGGATGGAGTTAAAAGTACCTCCAATGGATTTAGAGGGTCATATGCTGGAACTCCTTCTGTAAGCGGTTCAAATATTATTTTTGACTTTAAAGATCATGTAATTGAAGATGAAATAAGAGATGCATTCTGGGTCACTGATGTTTTAGGTGCACATACTGCAAATCCTATCACTGGTGACTTTTCAGTGGAAGCAAGCAACTCATTTTTAATCGATAAAGGTGTCAAAAAACCTATTAAAAAAGCTATGATTTCAGGCAATATCTACGATTTGTTAGGTGATGCAGTAGCTGTAGGTGAAGATACAAAGCAAAGAGGATCTTTTATTATTCCTAAATTGCTTTTACATGATGTAAGAGTGGTGGGTAATTAATCCCACCTAAAAATAATTTTTTATATCTTATTTTGGTAAATAAAATTTTATTTATTCTATTTTTATAAATGCTTAAATCTTTCATTGATTTTCTTATCCAATTCCTTCATTTTTCTATCAATTCTTTTTGTATCAGTTTTATATGCTTTTGACACTTTTTTATTTATTTCCTTTTCCTTTTGCTTTAGGTTCTTATTGAATTTAGAGGTTTTGGTGTCAAAGGCATCTTGGAGGAAGTTTTCAAGTTCGTCTTGAGATGAGAAGTCTGCAAAGTTTTTTTCTATTATTTTATCTACTTTTTCATTAAGTTTTTCCTCTTCCTTTTTAGTCATTTTTTTACTCTTCTCTTTAGCCATTTTATCATTTCCTTCTGTAGATTTAATAGAATTTGAGATTTAAGGGAGGGGATGATTTATCCCATTTTGATAACTGGCAATTGAATTTCGGTTACCAAGTCATCTTCATTATCCACTTCATATTTGCTTTTTATGTAAATTTCTTTTGGAGAGCCGATAATGTCGTATTTGTTTTCAATGGAGTATTCAGCCATAATATTATAACTTTCTTGAATATTGTCTAAACTTCCATTGTGGATTCCGGATAATACCTTGTGTTCGATTAATGTTACGATTCTTATTTCTTCGGTTTCATCAGGGTCTAATTCAGGATTGATTGGAATTCCTACATCATATACAACTTCATTTTCCTTAGCGGTTCTTGGGTTATTGTAGAATATTGCAAATAATTCTCCAGCAGTTTCGATTTCTTCAATTTCAACCCAGCCAGTTAATTTAGAAACCAAAACATCCATATCTTTTAGAGCTCCCTTATAATTCATAATAGCTACTTTTTGATCTGCCATAGTTTTTTCTTTAATTTCCATGTTTACACCTGATAATTATAATGATATCTCTTTTTTATAATTTATAATTTTTAAATTTATAATTCTTGAATTATAATTTTTGAATTTATATTTTTAAAATTTTAATTTTAATTTAATTAAAGAGGATTACTTCGACTTCCTCTCCTTCTTCAAGCAATTCTGTCTGTTTAGAGACTTTTGTATATCCTGCCGCACTTGCAAGTGAGAATATGGCTCCAGAGTCTTTGAATATTGGAATCACATCGTTGCCTTCCACTCTAACCAATTGATATTGCATCCTACCAATTGGTGAATGAATTCTTCTTTTCAAGGTTCCTTTAATTGTTCTTTGCTCTTCCTCATCTTTGTAGCCCGCTAATTTCTTAATTGCTGGTGCAACAAATACATTGAAGATTACAATTGCAGAAACAGGATTTCCAGGAAGTCCAATTACTATTTTTTCATCTACCACTCCGAGAATGGTTGGCTTTCCAGGTTGCACAGTAATTCCATGAATATGAACTTCTCCAAGTTCATCAAGAATATGTCTGATATTGTCTCCAACTCCTGCAGAGGTTCCGCCAGAGCATAGCAAGATGTCACATTCTTTCAATGAGTCTTGAATTTTAGCCTTTAAGTCATCATAAACGTCTTTAACGATACCTAAGCATTCTCCTTCTCCACCACAGTTGTCTACACCTGCCTTAATCATTTCGCTGTTTACATCATAGATCTTTCCAGGCTTCAATTCTTCCTGATTGGTCAATAATTCATTTCCAGTTGAGATGATTCCGACTTTAGGTTTCTTATACACTTCAACAGTGTCTATTCCTTGAGCGGCTATCACTCCTATTTTTGGAGGATTGAGCAAAATGTTTTCTTCAAGAATTGTCTGTCCTTTTTTAACATCAGATCCTTTTTGTCCAATGTCTTGGGAAGGGGTCACGCTTGTCAATATTTCAATCTCGTCTTCTTCGAGTTCATCATTGTCTTCTGGCCTATTGGAGAATTCCACCATAACAACTGCGTCTGCACCTTCTGGAATAGGTGCACCTGTACTTATCTCTACACATTTTCCAAGCTCTACAGTTTTATCAGTGAAAGATCCTGCCTCTAAAAAGTCGATGACCTTAAGTTTTTTAGGATTTTCCTCATTAACACCATAACTGTCTTCTGACTTTATTGCAAAACCGTCTTTCAAGGATCTGTTAAATGGTGGAAAATCGATTTTACTTTCAATTTTACTGAATGTAATTCTATTGTTGCTTTCTGCTATATCAATGATTTCAGATTGTGGAGTATAGTATTCATTAAACTTTTCATTAATGATTTCTTTTGCTTCATCTACTTCCTTTATCTTTAAAAATTCTACACCCATTGTATTACCTTTCAAATTTTAAAAAATTAATGATAATCATTAAAAATTATTTAATAAAATTATCTTAAAAATTTTATTTTAATAATATGTTATATTTAATAATATATTAATTGATATATTTTATATTATGTATTTTTGTATAAAATTTTCATCTGAAAAATCAAAACCTTTATAAATTATCTTGTTAGTATTTATATTAAGAAATATATAATATATAATAATAAATTATTAGCGATATTTCTTAAACAATAATTTAAACGAAAATTTACAATTTATTTAGAACATTGTTTAATCAAATATTAATTTATTATTAAATCTTTTATGAACTGATTTATTAGAATGATGTGTTATTAAATTTTGGAGAATGAGCAGGAGGAGAATTTTTGAGTAAACCACAAAATAATGATCAACAAGAATATAGAAGAGTACGTACTCCTAGAAAAGGAGAAATTCCAGGAGTCGTAGAACAGATTATGGGTCATGGAAAAATTAAAGTAAGATGTGCTGATGGTAATATCAGGATGACACGTATTCCAGGTAAAATGAAAAAGAGAATTTGGATACGTGAAGGTGATGTCGTTCTTGTAAAACCATGGGATTTCCAATCAGACCAAAAGGCTGATGTAATCTGGAGATACACAAGAACAGAATCCAACTGGCTTGAAAGAAAAGGCTATTTGAATATGTAAAGCAAGTAAATCTACTGATTTACTTTTTAATTTTCTTTTTTTACCTAAATTTTACTTTATTTTTTTAAATATCTTATTTAACTACTTCTAAATTTTTATCTAATTTTAAAAAACGGTGTTTTTATGGAAGAGAATCCAATAATGGCTAATGTTGATGAGGAACTTGTTGATGAAGAGCTTATGGAAGATGATTTAATGGAAGTTGAATCAGATGAGGAAGTCATGGATGAGAATCCAAGAGTGGCTAAGGCCGATGCACAAGTTCAAAAATTGATCTCTCAAAAAAGAATTAAGGATTCCGATGATAGGAAGGTATCCAGTGAAATCTTTGACAAGGCAACATTGCAGGTACTTTATAAATTAGCTAATCAAGGTTATTTGGATGTTTTAAATGGTGCTATAAGTACTGGAAAGGAAGCTAATGTGTTAAAGGGAATCAAGGATGATGGTTCCATTGTCGCTGTTAAGATTTATAGGATTGCCACATCTGATTTTAAGAAAATGCAGTATTACATTGCAGGAGACCCTCGTTTCAATGTCCGTTCAAGCAATAAAAGGCAACTCATAAACAATTGGGTAAATAAGGAATATAGGAATTTGACAAGGCTTAAGGATGCAGGAGTGTATGTTCCAGAAGCAATAACAAGCTTGAACAATGTTTTAATCATTGAGTTCATTGGCGATGAGGATGGAAATCCTGCACCAACCGTTAAGAACTTGCCTCCAGAAGATCCAAATGACTTTTATGAAAAATTGGTGGATCAGATGGATAAGTTCATAAATAAGGCCAATTTGATTCATGGTGACTTGTCAAGTTATAATATTCTGAATTTCGATGAAGAGCCAGTGATTATAGATGTTTCCCAATCTGTAGTGAAAGACCATATTATTGCTGGGGAATTGCTTGAAAGAGACATAAAAAACATTAGTTTTGAATTTAAAAAGATGGGTGTAGACACTTCCATTGAAGATTTGACTAATCGTTTGATTAAGGATTAATTATTATAATCTTTCTTGAAGAGAATATTTAAGAAAAAAGTCTTATTTAGAAATATTATTTAAAAATATTACTTTTCAAATGCTCTTAGGAAACCTATTTTTTATTAATATTAAATAAATATTTTTAAGTTCCAATTAGGTTTCCATTTGTGTGTTTTTTAATTTTAAATTAATTTTATTAAAGCATTAATTTATCAAAATATTTATTAAATTTAATTGAAATATTTAATATATAATTGTAAATGAATTTATAAAACAAATCAAAGAGGTGAATAAATTGCCGGAAACCGATTATCTTAGAGTTCCTGCAGATAGAGTAGGTGCTTTAATTGGAACAAAAGGAGAAACCAAACAATTAATTGAAAATGCAACCAATACTCATTTGGATATTGATAGTGAAGAATGCACTGTAGCTATTTATCCTAATGAAAATATGGAAGATCCTCTTGGTGTATGGAAAGCAAATCATATTGTAAAAGCTATTGCTCGTGGATTCAATCCTCGTGTAGCGTTAAAATTAAATAAAGATGATACTTATTTGGAAATAATCAAATTGCCTTTGTATGTTGGAAAATCCAAAAAAGCTATGGCAAGATACAAAGGTAGAATAATTGGAAAAGATGGAAAAACCAGAGAAATAATTGTTGATATGGCTGAAGTTGACATGGCTATTTATGGCAAGACTGTTTCATTGATTGGTGAACTTCAAAATGTGATGGTCGCTAAGGAAGCAGTTGAAATGATTCTCAATGGATCAAGACATAAGTCTGTCTATGCATTTTTAGAAAATAAGAAGAATGAACGTAAAATGAAAGAGTTCAAAGAAGTTGTTGGAATTGAAAGAGATGAAATTCAATTCCGTGATGACTTAGATTAGAATTTTTTCTTTTACTTTTTCACTACTTTTTTATTTTTTATCTTCAATCATCTTGATTTTTTATTTTTTATTTTTTCATTTCTACTATTTTTCTATTTTTCCTATTTTTTTAATTTATAAAAATTTATTTCTAATTCTGTTTTCATTAATTTTATTTTTACAAAATGATATTGTTTTTATTTGTCCGAATCAATTTTCTTAATTAATTGTTATTTTTCATTAAAGATATATGTATGGTTTAATATTTTTTAACAATATTTTTTGATGTGATGTAATTTAATTATATTTAGCTTAAATTTTTATGCTATGTGAAGATTTTTTTATTAAAATTTTGATAGTAATTAAAAACTTTTATATACTTTCAACAACATATGTATATATAGTGATATATTTACTATATTTTTGACATACTTTTAAAATATTTTACTTATGATGTTGTCTAAAATTTTAGTAATTTTTTCATTTTTGTATAAAAATTTTCCAGAAAAATAATATTTGTATATTTTTAATAAAATATTTATTAAATATATGCTGTTTTATGATTACATTACCATATAAAAAAAATCATCATATGTTTTTTAAGGGAAATTTTTATGAAAATTTCAGTACTTAAATAATTAAGTATTATTGATTAATTAATGTTTAGTTATTTAATGATTAGTTTAATTAATTCATATGTTAATTAAAAACTATGTAAAGGAGGTTTAATTTGTCTCAACAAGCGCAAGAACTCTTTGAGAATTTTGACCAATTGACTCCATCAGAGTTCTTTAGAAAAAATAAACAGATGTTAGGATTTTCTGGTAAAATCAGATCTTTGACTATTGTTTTCCACGAATTGATCACAAACAGTTTTGACGCTGCTGAGGAAGCAGGAATTTTGCCGGAAATTAGAATTGATTTAAAGCAACTCGGAAAAGAGCATTATCTTTTAAGACATTCAGATAATGGTCCAGGTATCCCTGAGGAATTTGTAACTCAAGTATACTGTCAGATGTTTGCGGGTTCCAAA
>JAEEWY010000052.1 GCA_016291275.1 Methanobrevibacter sp.
TTACACCAATCTATTAAATTTTTATATTTTATTTCATCTATAATATTTTTTAATAAATATCAAATAATTTCATATAAAGTTTCATATAATTTAATTAAAAGAACGATTAATTAAATTAAAAATATATTGTCAAAACCTATAAATTCTTCATCCCTATTCCAACCTAATGCAACATTAGGTATTTTCATTTGTTTTTCATTTTGTTTATATCCATCAATGTTTGGATTTAATCCAACTAATAGCAAAACATCTTTTGCTCTTGAGAATGCAACAAAATACAATCTTGTCAAATCATCGAATGCCATGTCTTTAGAATCCCTATCCTTACTGTACAAAGAACTGTATTTTCTAATTCTGTCCTGAATAATGGAAGAGGAGTCAGCATTCTTAGGGAATCTTAAATTAGCATCTTTTGCTAGGTTCTTCTTAAATCTTGAACCCACATCAACAATGACAAGAGGGAACTCCAATCCCTTTGCCTGATGGATAGACATGATATTGAATCTATTTGAAGGAATGACTTCAAAGAGATTCTCATCAATCTGAACTCCACCGCTAGCTATTGGTACGAAAATGTTTAGCAATGCCTCGTTTATTGATTCCTTTTCAGCTTCCGGTGAAGAGAAATCTATGTTAGCGGAATACTTATTGAAGAAACTTGTTTGTGTAATTGTTTGTGTAATTGCCTTAAGATAAACTACACCTTCATCATCTTCCTGGAATTCAGGTATCCAACTGACCAGTTTATATGCCAATTCCATCAGATTAGCCTTTGTAGGCCATTTCATGTCACTTGACTCATCAGATGAGAATGGATGCCTTATTTGCCAATGAGTTACGAATTTCTCCAATGAAACAGGTGAATGTGGCTCTGGATTTACATCATTAATATAGGAAATAGCCTTTCGACGCCAGGCTTTCATGTTCATGCTTGCAGAATTAGGCAATTTATCATTAGTGTTTTGATATTTTGCATTAGGATCTATGCATTCCAACATCAATCCGCAAAAGACAGCTACACAATCAATATTCTGCAAGTCTTGACCTCTTGGGTTAAACACTTCAATAGGATGCCTTAATCTTCCCAATTGCTTTTTCAATACAAAATTAAATGTACGGCTTCCTGTAGCAGTTAATTCCTTAGGGGAGAAAGTTAAGAATGCAATGTCTTCAGCAGAACCATCATCTCCAAGCTCTATGACTATCTCATCTTCACCTTCTGCCAAGTTAAATCCTTTATCCCTATAATTGATTAAAGTTGTCTTATTGTCTGAATTAAACTTTTTATTTTCATCTTTAGTTAAAACCCTTTTTATCTTACGTTTAACTATTCCATTCCTGTTCAATTCATCAATGAATTTGGCTAAATCAGTTGCAAGAAGCTGTTCATTGTTTCTGAACATTCCTAAAATAGGCACTTGATTTGAATCATCCTCATTAAAGCTTGGAACTTCAATCTTTGGCTTTTCCTTAACCCTTGCTGATTGGTACTCATCATCCAATTCAACAAAGTCATTGCATAAGTCAATGATGTTTTCAGTGGACCTGTAATTGGTTTTTAGGTTAACTTCCTTTGCTTCAATTCCAATCGTAGCGATTCTTTCAATGAAATTAGTGAATAGATCTACGCTAGCCCCCCTAAACCTGTATAAAGATTGGTCATCATCACCTACAACAGTGATGTTTCCACCATTTTCAATAGCAGATTCAGCGATTTTAAAGTAAATGCTCTCTTGCAATAGGTTTGTATCCTGATATTCGTCCACTAAAATGATCTTAATGTCATTCAAGAATACATTCAAGCTATCTGAATTCAATCTTCTTAAGAATTCAGTTTCAAGCATTGCAAAATCATAGATATTCTGGCTTTTAAGTATTTCTGCATACTCTAAAATTAACTTTAAGGCCAATTGCTTACCTAATTCTGTAGTTTGAATATTGCTTAAGATTTTATTGACATCTACCATATTGTAGTAGATATGCTCCTTGATTTCAATCAATATGCTTGCCATCATTGTCAGATTCTTTACTTTTGGCTTTTGTTCTGTATTGGATTGCTTACCTGTTATCTCTGCCAAATACTCCTGCAATGAGTCATGCTTATATCTGTCATCCTTTAGCAGACATTCATTTATCATAACGGAATTTGCAACAAAATCCTCTATTAAAATTGGTTGGCTTGTTCCTGCTTGACGATGAATACGCAATAATTCATCTGCGATACTGTCTATTGTCCCTATATTGATTTGATTGAAATCAATCCTATTGATTTCCTTTATTATGGCATCATCAGTGATTTCACCGCTGAACATCTTATCCATATAATTGGCAATGAGCTTAGACTTTATCTTGTCTCCCCAACTAAGAATACGTGATAGGAGTTCACTTGCAGCCTTTCTTGTGAAAGTGGTTGCCAATATCTCATTAGGTGAAACATCATCGACAAAAATAAACTTCAATATCTTTAGCACCATCACTGTTGTTTTACCTGATCCAGGTCCTGCAACAATGAATAATGATTGATCTTTAGGTGATGAAATAGCTAATTTTTGGTCTTCATTTGAAGAAATATCCCTTTCTAATACATTTACAACAATTTCTTCAAATTCTTCATAATCTATCAAATTTACCCCTCTTACATTTTATTAAAATTTTATATATGGTCAAAATCTATAGTCATATCCATAGTAATATCATAGTATATCCATGTCATATCTATACTTATATTAATTTATGAAATATTTTAATTTTTGTATTTAAGTAAATAAACATAGAGCAAATGAAAACTAATAGGAAAAGTTTTATTTAATACAAAAAGAAATATATGATAAGTTTTATTAAATTCGCATTACAAATATATATTTAAAATTTATACTAATTTAATTACTTAATTACTTAATTATTTAATGATTATCATGACAAACATGGCTAAAGACAAGGATGAGATGGAAAATATCGACAAGTTCAAAAACGATATTCGTTTTAGGAAAAAAATCGAGCATGTCGAGACCATTCCAGCAAAAGAGGCTAGCTATAAAAAGGTAGACAAATTAGAGAAAAAGATATTGGACTACCTTGAGGAAAAGGAAATAAAGTTATATAAACACCAGGCTTTAGCTATTGAAAAGTCCAGAGAAGACAAGAACATAATCATTACAACACCAACTGCAAGCGGAAAGACATTATCCTTTAATTTGCCTGTATTGGAAGAGCTCATTAAGGATAATGATGCTTGTGCATTATACATTTATCCTGCAAAGGCATTGTCTTATGATCAATTGAAGGTTTTAAGGAAATTTGATGAGAAATTAGACCTTGACATTAATCCAAATCCTTATGATGGAGACACTCCAAAGGCTAAAAGGTATAAGATAAGACAGGAATCAAGGGTTATCCTTACAAACCCATACCAAATCCATTTGATCTTGCAATGGCATCACCAATGGGAACGCTTCTATTCAAATCTAAAGTATATTGTTATTGATGAAGCCCATTACTATAAGGGAATATTCGGTTCCAATGTGGCATTCCTAATCAGAAGGTTGAAGAGAATCGCTAATTTCTATGGTTCCAATCCTAAATTCATATTGTCATCTGCAACACTTGCAAATCCATTAGAACTTGCAGAAAAGCTCACAGGAGAGGAATTTGAATTGATTGATGAGGATAGCTCTCCAAGCGGTGAGAAGGACTTTATCCTATATAACCCATATAAGAAATTGCCAGTTCATTCTGATGATGAAAATCTATCTATTCACCAGGAAACTGAAAGGATTTTCCATTATTTGCTGCTTAAGGACATACAAACATTATGCTTCACATCAAGCAGAAAGATTGCAGAATTGATTGCATTATGGACAAAAAGGGATATGGAGCATACTAAAAAGAGGTATGTGGATAGGATTTCAGCTTATAGGGCAGGTTATTTGGCTGAAGATAGAAGAGAAATAGAAGATGGCCTTAAATCAAGAAAATATTTGGGTGTCACTTCCACTAATGCACTTGAATTAGGTATAGATGTAGGAAGTTTAGATGCTGTAATTATTTCTGGATTCCCAGGATCCATGATTTCTACATGGCAACAGGGAGGAAGGTCAGGTAGAGGAAATCAGAAATCCCTTGTTATTTTGGTTGCTTTTGAAAACCAATTGGACCAATACTTTATGAAAAACCCAGAATTCTTCTTTGACAAGCCTCATGAAAATGTTGTAATCGATTTGAATAACGAAAAATTATTGAACAATCATATAATCTGTGCTGCAAATGAATTGCCTCTTGCGCCAGAAGAAGTAGAAGAAGTATTTGGTGTAGATGAAGACTTCGTAAACAATATCGTTCAGAACAGGGACTTGAGAAAGAGCGCAGGGCTTTACATTTATCCATATGATGATAATCCTGCATTTGAATTTTCACTTGACCAGATTTCAAATGAAATATTCAGCGTAATGAATGGCAATCAATTGATTGAAAAGATAGAAAGGTCTCAAATGTATAGGGAAGCTCATGAAGGAGCTATTTTAATCAATAAGGGTCAAACTTACATTGTAAGAGATGTTGATTTCAACACTCATATTATAGATGTGATTAAAAGGGATGTGAATGCTCATACAATTGCACTTAAGAGAACCCAAACAAAAATCATCAAAAAGATCAAAAAGGTTAAAATCGGAGACTTTACAGTTCACTATGGCGAGCTTGAAGTAGAGGAAGACTATTACAAATACAAGAGAATGGAGTTTTCAAAGACAATTGGAACATACATTCTAGACTTGCCTCCTTTGAAATTCAAGACAAAAGGATTATGGTTTACAATTCCAGATAGCGTCAAGGAGACATTGGAAGAGAGGTTTAAAAATGAAAGTGAAGTCTTTGCAGGAGGTCTTCATGGTGCAGAACATGCATTAATAGGACTATTCCCACTTCATGTGATGTGTGATAGGTTTGATATTGGTGGTCTTTCAACCAATTATCACGAAGACACTCAAGAAGCTTCCATTTTCATTTATGATGCATATGAAGGAGGAATTGGTATTTGTGAAAAGGCAATTGATGTATTCAGCAAATTAACCAATTCCACAAGAAATCTTCTTAAGACATGTGAATGTGAAAACGGTTGCCCTTCCTGTATTTACTCTCCTAAATGCGGAAATGATAACAAGCCATTGCATAAGAAAGCCACTGAGTTCATTTTGGATTATATGTGGGAAGAGATGAATAAACTATCTCCAGAGGAATTATCTGAATTGGAAAATCAGGATTTAGAGGATAATATATCCTATAATGAAACATATTATAACCAAAAAGATAAAGGAAATACTAAAAATGATTATTCTAATGAATCAATTGAAGAAGATATGGTGGAAAGTGAGGTTAATGAAGGAACAGATCCACTAGATGAAGCTTATAATGATGCATTAGAGGAGTACAATAAGGGAAATTACAGCATTGCTAAAGAGATACTAACCAATATCATAATCAAGAAAGATAATGCAGATGCCTATTATCTCATTGGAAAAATACTTTATGAGCAAGATGATAAATTAGGTGCCTTATCTTTTGTTAAAAAAGCAATTTCTATTGATTCTGGACATGAAGAAGCTAATGAATTCTTACTTGAATTAAAACATTAAAAATTGAAATAAATAATATATTTATCATAAAATAAATAATTATATATTGAAAAGGTGATATTATGGAAATCACTGATGAAAATAAAAATGAAATAAAAGATCAAATAAATACAGACATCAACGATATCCTTGAAAAACATGAATTGCCTTACAGAATGGATGGGCTTTCAGTCATGAAAACATCTAAAGGAACCAGTTTCTTAGGAAATGTAAGGGTTCATGACCCAAACAAGGTCAAGGCAGTCCGTGCTGAGATTGAATCCTACTTGGATAAGTTTGGAAAAGTCGTTATAAATTCAAGAGATGTTGTTCCTTGCTGTGAATTGCCATATACATACATTACATTCCATATACATTTCTAAAGATACTATGACATCACGTAGAGAAGAGCATGAAGCATATCTGGAGAAAATACTATCAAATTCATTGTCTTCTGCAAATCCCTCTAAAGAAGCTTATGAAAGAGGTAGATTAGACTCTCTCACTTATTTTAACAATCTTAAATTTGGATTGATGCATAAATACAAGGATTGGGATTTCCAGGATATTGAAGGAAGCAAAGTCATTGAAAATGTCTATGGGGAGACATTACAGATTACAAGAAGGGAAAAAATAGACTTCTCTCTAGAGGATAAAAATAAATCCATTAAGGAACATTTAGCTTCAAACTTAAAGTTAATGCCTGGAATAGGTTTTCAAACAGAAATGAAACTTAAGGAAAATGGATACAATACATTTTACGATTTGATGAATCATCCAACTTATGCTAAAAATGCAGAAAGAATGATTGAAAAAATAGAAAAGGACTGTTTTATCAAGGAATTCAAGCTATTAAAAAGTTTGAATAAATATCCTAATTCCAGAAACAGCACTTTAAGGGCTTTAAGTTCTCTTGATCCATTTAATCTCAAGTTCATGGATATTGAAACTCTCGGATTGTCAAATGCAGCAATCATTCTACTTGGAATTGCTGAGATAAAAGGAAATTACATAGAATCCAATCAGTATTTGCTTAGAAAAAAGGAAGAGGAACCTGCACTTATTGAAAGCTACTTATCACATATTGATGAAGCAAGTGTTCATGTAACCTATAATGGAGCAAAATTCGATATTCCTTTCATTAAAAATAGAGCCAGATTATATAGGATGGATTGCAATCTTGATCAAACTCACTTTGACTTAATGTATCCTGCAAGGAATTTATGGAAAGACAAGCTGCCAAATTGCAAATTAACCACAATTGAAGAGCATTTATTCGGCATTAAAAGGGATGATGATGTACCTGGAGCTTATATTCCAGATTACTATAGAACATATCTAACAACAAAGAATATAGGTCCTTTAATCCCTATAATAGAGCATAATCGTATGGATATCGTTTCTCTTGCCCATTTCCTGATGAGAATATATGAAGAGTCATTTTAATTTTTAAAAACTACTTTTTTAACTTTTTTAGCTTTTTTAATAAAATATAGTTTATTCATTACTAAAATCCAATTGAGTAATAAAATTTTTTTAAATTGTATTAAAGTTATTTAAACATTGATTAACTTTAAAATATTGCCTTAATTATAATAATAATTAATATTTGTTTCTAGATATCCAAATGAATAGATAAATGTAGATTAAATAAACATTACATTTATATAAAATGAATTATAAAAAATAAATTGAAGATAACCTTTAAGGTAAGACTCTAACTAAGTTAAAGAATAAAAATTAAGTTATTTTTAAAAAAAATTATTATCCCATATAAAAAAACTAAAAATGCTTAATTTTTATCTTTCTTTTTAACTATTTTTCGATTTTATTCATTTTTATCATCTATAATCTATTTCCTATTTTTCAAATTAACTTTACTCAATTAACAATATTATGATGATTCTTAATCAATTATTCAATTTGAAAAAATATTTTCTAAATTGTTATATAAAATTTTTAATATTAAGAAAACAATATAAAATATAAGAATTTAAAATAAAAAAATAAAAAGGAAGGATAAAATGTTTGAAGAAGAACAAGACAATAAAATCTATAATCTCATCATTACACGTGGAATTGATCAAGAAAATGAATATGGACAATTTACAGAGAAACTATACTCTAAACCAGACTTCTTATGGACAGAATCCATGGCAAGGGATTACGCTCCTTTTGGGGAAAGCTTCTTTGAAAAAGTAGATGTTATTGTTGTTTTATCTGGAATTTACAATTATAATCAAATGCATATTGACATTTTAATTGAAAAAGCGGAAGAATTTGACATTCCTATACTGTTAGTACGCCCTTATGGAATGGAAATAGTTCCTGAAGAGCTTGAGAAAAAGGCAAAAGCAGTTGTTGGATGGAATGCAAATTGCATTGTCGATGACATAAGATCTATTGTTAGTGGAGATTATGATGAATTCTGTGATGATTTTTAATTAAATCATTTCCTTCTTTTTTAAATTTGCTAAAAAAAGTCTTTTTTTAAAATAAAATAATTGAAAATAAAAAAATAAATAAGAAAATAATTGAAAATAAAATAAGAAAATAAAATAAAAAAATAAAAAAGATAAGTGAATAAATAAATTACTTATCTAAACTATTTTTAAATATTAAACAGATTTAACTGTTTATTTTAACTGTGGAAATACCATCTTCTTTTACTACTCTAATAAGAGTGTCTGCAGCATTCTCCAATTCATCATCATGAGTGACAATCAACATTTGAGGAATTACAGACATGCTACGCAAAACAGTAATTAAATGCTGTTTACGGATAGTGTCTAAATGAATGGTAGGCTCATCCAAGAGAATTGTCTCAATATTTCCCTTAGACATTGCCTGTGTAATGCCTAACCTTAATGCAAGAGCGATAGCTATTTTCTCTCCACCACTAACCATTTCTATATTGGATTCCCCTTCAGGTCCATAGATGGAAATATTGTACTCATCATCCAATATCAAGTCAGAATAGTTGAAGTTGAATTTTTCAAAGAATTCCCTTGTATATTTCTGAATCAATGGTCTGGACTGGCTTCTTAAGTCCTTTTGAATGCCGTCTTTGCTGTATAAAGTTCTTAAATCTTCAAGCAATCCATAGTATTCCTTAACAGCAATGTATTCCTCTTTATTTTTTCTATTTACTTCAATGGTCTTTTCAATGGTTTCCACTGTAGTCTCATAGATCTTTAAGTTGTTGTCATTGACAGCAATCTCTTTAGAGTATCCATTGAACTTATCATTTAATCTATCAATCAGGAATATCATATTTCTGTAATTCTCTTCATTATATTCTGAAGTCTCAATTGCTTTCTTGATCTCCTTGATATCATTTTCCTTTTGAGTTATTTCTTCTGATTTAATCTTCAGCTTTTCTTCATATTCCGCTTTAGCTTTAACAGAACCTAATAGAACATGATATCT
>JAEEWY010000053.1 GCA_016291275.1 Methanobrevibacter sp.
CCTTCAGTTAATTGTATAAATCTGATAAAATTATTTTATAATAATATTATTGTCTTTATTGGTTTTATAATTTTATAATTTATAGAACGTTAAAAAAAGAATTAAAAATAAGAAAAAATAAAAGAAAGAAAAAAAGTTAAAAAAATAAAAAGGAAGATTAAGCAGTTGCCTCTTCCTTATCTTTAGCGAATTCACCTAGGAAATTAACAGGTTCTCCTGCCTTTGCCCTATCGTGATACTCAGCTGTTGCAGAGAACAATGCGTCCCCACTTGAGTTAAGAGCAGTTTCACAGGAGTCTTGAATTACACCTATGATGAATCCTACAGCAATAGCTTGCATGGAAATGTCTGCAGGTATTCCAAACAATGAACAAGCCATTGGAATAAGAAGCAATGAACCGCCTGCTACACCAGAAGATCCCGCTGCAGCCAATGTAGAGATAATACATAAAACAATGGTTGTAGGCAAGTCTACAGTAATTCCTAAAGTATGACATACAGCTAAAGTCATGATTGTGATTGTAATAGCTGCTCCTTCCATGTTGATTGTAGCTCCAAGTGGAATACTGATTGAATAGAAGTCCTTGTCAAGACCTAATCTTTCACAAAGTCTCATATTCACTGGAATGTTCGCTGCTGAACTTCTTGTAAAGAACGCAGTGATACCACTTTCCTTAAGGCAAGTGAAAACGAGTGGATAAGGATTGCGTCTTAAAGCGAATGCTGCAATCAATGGATCAGTAATCAATGCAACAGTTGCAATACAAGCAACAAGGAGCAAGATCAATTGTCCATATTGAATGAAAATGCTTAAACCGCTTTCTGCTACTGCACTGAATACAAGTGACATAATACCGATAGGAGCAAACTGAATGATTCCTTTTACAATCAAGCTTGTAGCGTTTGCACAGTCTTCAAATACATTCTTTGTGGTTGGACTTCCAACTTGCTTCAAGCAGATACCGAATACGATTGCCCAGAATAAGATCCCAAGATAATCCCCTTGAGAGAGTGACTGCAATGGGTTTGTGAAAATATTCAATAGCATATTGCTTATGACTTCACCTAAACCTCCAGGAGCAGTTACTTCACCTGCTTGTGTAAGGTGCATTGACACTGGAAATAGGAAACTGCCAGTTACCGCAACCATAGCAGATAGGAATGTTGAGAAGATATACAAGACAATTACAGTCTTGAATCTGCTTCTTATACCTTCACCAGCTTTAGATAAAGCTGAAGCCACCAATACAAAAACAAGTAATGGAGCAATAGCTTTCAATGCACTTACAAACAATTGACCTAAAAGTCCAATCATTTCATATTGTGGAACTGCAAGACCTAAAATTGCTCCAATGATTAATCCAATAAGTATCTTTAATATTAGGCTGGATTCGACCCATTTTTCAACATATTTATTCATAAAATTCCTCTAAAAAATCAATAAGATATTAAAATTACTTAAGTTTCAACACATAACTTAGTTAATCATAAATACATAATAATAGTATTTTATTATGTAAATACTTATTGAAAAAAATATTTTGAAAAATAGAGAATGATAATTAAAAATGAGGTGAAAGAGGTGAAAAAAGAAAAGATAGGGAGTTAAAAATAAGCATTAATTTAGGAATCATCTACGAAATCCCTAAAGCTTCCGTATCCTCTGCCTTGTTTTCTTCTAAAAATTCTTGATTTGCCATTGTTGAAATAATTTAAATGAACCAAACTGCATCCATCAAATAAGACAGCGCCATATCCATAATCATTGGCAAATTGGAGATGCCTTCCAATTCCTTCCCATCTGGAAGTTCTGAATTCACTATGAGAAATCTCCCTTAGGAATCCCCATATGTCATCCCTGCAACGGTTTATCCTAAAGTCAACTATTGCTTCCATGATATAGCTTTTAAAAATCTTTTCATGGTAATCCTGATATATTGAAGGGTTAGCAAATAACTCTAAACCTTTAATTTCTCCATTGATGATGAATATGGCACCGCATTGTCCATATTCAACATGGAAATTATTCAAATACCTATCCAATCTAGGCTTATGGTTTATGAAATTGTCATGTAAAGCGCTTGTTCTGGATCTGAAAGAGGTTCTTTTTTCAAGGTCATGTATGGATTCCCAAACGGTAGATTGGCAAGATTTCCTTTCAAATAAGTCATGGGATTTATTTCTTCTTGTAGAAAAGTCTGCTGCAACATCAGAATAGCAAAAATGAGCCCTATCCCTATCTTCATCGAAATAGATATCTCCAGTTGTGCCATAATGCCATCTGCCCTGTTCTGTACAGCTTACAGAGACCTCCATAGTTGTTAATGGTGGAACTATAAGGGACCTGTTCATGATACGGTTTTGCTTAGCCCCTACAATCTCATCCCCATCAATTAGAACCAGTGGCACATTCGCTTTGTTTCTAGCTAAAACAGTTCCTACAGTGGACACTTCACATTCAGTTATTTCAACAAAACCTGCACTGATTCCCCTTTTTAAGGTCAAATAGTCCTTATGACCATTACGGTTTATTCTTAGTGGAATTACTTCCATATTCCTATACCTTTGAGAGTTCAATAGCTCTAAAGATACATTCATACCATCAATTACAATATTCATTACATATCACCCCGATTGTTTTTTATTGTAAAATATGAAAAAGATTGATGATTGTGTTTTTAAATACAAATTAATGATGCTTTTCCTAATTAGAGGAATAATGAATGAAAGATTTAATCTAATCTTTCTTTCCAATCCTCATTGTTATCTTTGAGATCTCTTTTTCTATAATACCTGTCGGTAATTAGATTACAAGCATCATACATGTCCTCGTGTCCTTTAGCAGTTTTATTGTAATTTGCAACACGGCTTTTACGGATTCCAATACGTGATGCTTCAGTGTAGGAATCTATATCCGCACCGATAAATACGAATTCCCATCCGCTTTTTTCAATAATTCTTCTGATTTGGTCCCTATTGAACTCTCTGGAAGAGTTTTCATATCCGTCAGAAGTGATGATGCACATAGCAGAACCTACTCTGTTTTTATAGGTGTTTACGGTTTTTCCAATTGAATCGAGCAAAGCAGTGCATCCTCTAACGTAATACTCCTTTTCAGTAAGTGGTTTCACTTCAGAGATAGGTTTTCTGGAGTACAATTCCTGATACTCATCATCAAAGAGAATGGTGGTTACACGAATGTTTTGTTTTTTGACAGCTTGCTTTTCAATGAAAGCGTTGAACCCATTGATGGTGTCCATTTCACTTCCTCCCATAGATCCGCTTCTGTCTAAAATGAAGAACAAGTCCATTTCCTCTTCAATTCCAATATTTTCAAGTCTCTTATCGTTGTAGTCGTTTAATACAGTTTTGTTTTCAGTTTCCATATCGTCTCCCCCTTTTACATTGTTTTCGTTTTTGTTTAATTTTTCAGTGCCAGAAATTTCATCCGGATCTTGAATCTTGATTTTTATACTTTCATTATCCATAAAATACCCCCTTTAGTTTAGATTTATAAAAGTAAATGAATTTTATATTATCAACATTCACTCCCCCTTTGTAAGTTTATTTAACAGCTAAGGTGATAAATGGTGCATTAATAAATTACAGTGAATGTTGAAAAATGATTGGCAAACTAAATATCAACCCCCATATTTTGATGTCATTTTTCTTCGACAATTATAGTATGAACTTCATAGTATATAAATGTGTCCTTTTTTTTAAGAACAAATGATTAAAAACTAATGACATGATAAAAATTATCATGAATTAGTTATTTCAGACATCAAATATGCTAATAAAAAAATAACTAAAAAAGAATGAATTTTAAAATAAGTAATTATTTTGCTTTTCAATTACATTTCACCAACAATATTATATTTTCTGTTACTTATAAAGGTTTGTGATAAATTTATTTTAGAAATAAGAAAAAAATAATATTCAAAATTATTAGATGAAAAATAATAAAATTTAGAAATTAAAAATTAAAAAAAATTTAAAAAAAGAAAAGAAAAAGTAAAAAATTAAAAAATTAATTATCCTACTTTATCGATTTTGATAGGACCATCGTTTTCTGTGTAGTAAAGTACATAGGTTCCAGGTTCCATTCCTTTATACTGACCAGTTTCATTTGCTGTGACAGTGAAAGTTTGCTTTTTCAATACATCTCCTTCATCGACATCAGAGCTTGCAACAGTATTGTTTGCATCTACAAGAGCAGATTCATTAGCTGCAATTTCTGAACCATTTACTGCATCATCTGTAATGTTGACAGTTAAGTTTTCAGTTAGATTTTCAGTGATGTTTTCAGTTGCATTGTCTGTTAAGTTCAAATCAAGTATGTCATTGTGAGGAACAAAATTCAATGCAACAAAACCAACTACGATTAGAGCAATCAATGCAATAATAAAACCGATTATAAGTTTTTTATTCAACATATTGAACCTCCTTAATGAAATTAATAAATTAAATAAATTAATTCTTAATAATATATTTGTTTAGGATTAATTTAAAAATATCTATTTTTTTATTGAAAAAAGTATATCTTATCTGCAAAAAGTTAAGAAAATATCTGTTTTTTATTAAAAGTAAAATTTTATAATAGAATTTAAAAATTTCTATTTTTCTGCAATGGATTCATCCTTTCTTTCATAAACAAACTTAGGAACAGCAGACTTGAATGGATCAAATGTTTCAGGATTCTTTACCTCAACGCATTTCATGCTCACTTTAGAGTGAAGTGAACTTGGAAGTCTTAAGATCCTCTTTAAGTCAATGGTTACCTTTGCATCGATTGTTGCAAGGTTTACTCTTGCCATTGCATTCACCATATCCTTATACCTTCTTGGACCAATTGCTTGCTTGAATGAACCCCAATCATCATCATAAAGACAATCCCTATTCTTCACCATGTCCTTCAACAATCTATTGTTGATTCCATCAAGCTTTTCATCTCCCTTCAAGTGAAGAATGTTGTATTTCACTTTTTCAGTGAAAATCGCAGGATAAGCTATTGGAATTGAGAAATGCTCAAAATTATAAGGTTTTCCATTTGGATTTGGATACTGTGATTTTGGAACTTCAGCACCTGCAACATATTTCAAGACTTCTCCTCTCAAGTCACTGTCCGCTTCCATCATTACAGGATCAAGTATCCTTATGTGGAATCCTCTGCCAGAATAAATGAGATGTATGTTCTTAAGGCCTAAATCTCCTTTTAAGGTGTCCAGCATGATGTTTACCCTCTCAAGGGCTTCACCTAAGCAAATCTCACAGACTCCATCGCAACTGCAGGAACGGATAGGCAAATCCTTTGCATCTATGTCAAATATGTATTCTGCCTTTTCCCATCCTCCACGATTTCTTGGATTTGCATAGAATGCTACTGAAATGTATGCTGCAAAAGGGGCTTTTGTTCTTAAAAATCGTTTTAAAGGCCTTGTTCCGAAAAATACCTTATATCTATCGTTAGGACCATGCCCTAAATGGTCAAAACCGAATTCCCTTTTAGTGATTCCCTCTGCGATAAAGTCAGGGATGTCCTTTTCAGACCATTCCTCCCTGTAGTATCTCCTTCTTTCCTGAATACTTGAAGTTCCAAACATACAATCACCAAAAGTCAAATTCGAAAAATAAAAATAAAAATATTTAAATAAAGTTTTTAATGGATTTAAATAAATATTATATATAAGTAAAAATATTTATGATGTAGGTAATACTTAAAACTTATTGTAATGAAAATAACTAATTAAATAGCTAATGAAAAAAGCAAAATGGAGAATTCAAATGCTAAGTGAAGAGGAACTTAGAAGACTTATAGAAAGCTTGAGCATAAGGGAAATCATAGAGCCTGCACTTGATAACTGGACAGCTTATGAATCAACCGGGAAAACAATCATCAACCTAAAGACTGGAAAGGTTCAAGGAATCGGATTGAATATAAACGAATTGCTTGATATGAGCCATGACAATGACCATATTGAACTCTATAAGATTGAATCTGAAGAGGAATTGTATGATGAAGAGGAGATTCTGGATGGTGATGAATACGAAAGGTTCCTTGAATTCAAATTGAAAAAAGAAGAGAATGAAGAGTATTTCGATGACTATGACCCAGAACTCTTGGACGAGTTCTGCAGGATAGAATCAATCGATAAAAAAGAAAGGCAAATAAAGATTCTCATTGAAGATTACGAGGAATACCATTTCAACAATTATCAGGACTTCGAACATTCAATAATCTTAAGATACTACGATGAGGATGACTATACCTATTAATCATAAACTGTTTTAAAATTAAGTAAACACTATTCTTTAGAATCCTCTTTAGAGCTATCACCAGAAGGCAATTCACCATTCTTGCTCATTATCCACTTTTTCCTTGAGTAATAGCTCAATGGATTGTTTATCTTAGCGCAATCCTTATTTTCCTTACAAAGATGTGGCAAATGCATCTTGATCTTTTCACAACTCATTGGAGTGTACCATTTGGTCTCTCCCTCATTTTCAAGACTTACTTCCTCATGCATTCCAAATCCTAATTTTGATATGATGTTTATCTTTTCCTGAGGCTGGTCTTCAAATAAAGGAGGAGTACAGTTGTCTGCTGCTTCGAAGATTAGTGGCAATATCTCATTTAAGGTAATGTTCAGGTTTGTATCAATGTCTGAAACCTTTACTGTTCTGTCTGAACCGAAAATCCCTGGATAAAGCCTTGCATAGGATACAAATGATGTCAAAAGCAATACGATTGCATCATTTCTTCCACCGGATGAAACACCATTTACAGTGTTTTCAATGCATGGAGGGAAAGCCTCCCTAATGAGTTTTCCAATTTCCATATTGCCGTAAGCGCCACCGCTTGCATAATAAGTGCTGTATTTTGCCAATGACTCTGTAATTGTCTCATCAAGCATTTCACCTAATTCCACAATTGCAGGGTGCATTTCAACAATAGCCAATTGGTCTTGAATTGACTTTATGTAATTTTCAGTGTTTTGCATCAGCAATTTAGTTAAAATTAGCTCTCTAAGGTTATCTCCAATCAATATGTCGTAAATCCTATCTGGAGACCTGTCAGTGAATTCATCACCAAAGGAGAAAACAAACTCTTCCCTATCCAAAACTATTTCCCCATTCTGAAGAACAAGGTCTGTCAATGATAATTTCTTAGTGGCAATCAAATCCTTTAGGAAAGACCATTCAATGCCATCCTGAATAAGCAAATCGCTTAAGATCTCATTTACAGCCTCTTTCCTTTCAGATAACGGAAGCTTGATTAACCTATCCTCAATCATCAGTCCTTGAGATTCCACAAACAGCTTAACCTCACGGGAACCTGGCCTAAACTTATTAGCGATTGCTTGCGCCAATATATGAAAGGCAATGGTATCATATTCAGCAATCATTTCATTGGAAAAGTAGGCATAATCATTAGGATTGAAATTCTTATTGTTTTTACGTTCAATATACCATTTTATTCTATTTATAGCCAAATCTACAAGAGTTTCAGGAACAACTTCCTGATTGGAAATGGTTTGACGGTTGGTATGGATAACAATATCCATAAGATCATCATTTTGGGAATATATCTCTTCAAGACCGCCTAATCCCCTTACTATATTCCTTCCTTCCTGTGATAGGGGATTCAAATAAGAAACTAAAACCATTCAATTACTCCTAAAGTTCTCATGACCATAAATAGCCTAATAATTTAATGATATTTTTTAAAAAATCAGCTTTTATATATTATACTATAATTCAATACTTTAAATAATTTTTTATAATGAAATTTTTCTAAATGATTAAAATATTGATTTAAACATTCGAAATTATAAAAAACTTGTTAAATTATAGTTAAATTGAAAAATAACAATTATACTATTAAATTTAGGTGAAATATTAGCAAATATTTAAATAATGATAAAATTAAAAGAATACCTATGGATTCAAAAGGAATAATCAATATAGAACTTTTATTTTGCACATTGATTGTAATACTGCTTTTAATTGTCAATTTGCCTATGATAGAAAATGGCTTGAATTCCAATATTGAAATCCATGAAAACAGCAAAGGAAGGATTTTGGCAAATCATATTGCAGATTCTATAAATGAAGTTAATTCAAATGAATATGGATTTAGAAAGAAGATAAAAATGCCTGAATCGATAGATGGAAAGTTCTACAAGGTAATTGTAAATGAAAGGGAAACGATTGTTGAATTCAATAAAAGAGATGGAAAATCAGCTATCAATCCAATAAAACTTGTAGATTCAAGCAATAAAACAATAGAAAGTATGGAATTGTATAATGGAAGAACATATCTGATTGAAAAAACATTGGTAAATGACAACCATACTGATACAATCAATCAAAGTTCAATACTGATCAGACAAGTGGAAAACTAAAAGAGATTTTTTACCTAATTCGAAGGAATATTATGAAAATAGATAAAAAAGGCCAAATTACTGTAGAATTACTGCTACTCATTAGCTTTGCACTTATTACAGCAATTTTATTAGCAAATGCAATTATTGATGCAAATGAATTGAATGTTGCAATGGATTCAGCAAGAGAAGGTGCTTTTGAAGGAATTTCATCAAATGGATTGGCAATTTATCCAAAGGAATCCTATGACAACTATTCAAAAGACCCTAAGAAACAGCCATTGCTTAGAGAAAAGTGCATAAAAATAATCAGGATAAACCAAACTATTAAGGGAAAGGACAATTTCAATAGAACCAGAATACAATTGAAGATTTATGCATCATCTCCAGATGTGAGAACAAAGGAAGAGAAGGAAGCAGTTGGAGACAGAATAAATTATAATGTTAGAAAAAGCATTACACAGTCATTCAAGAGTGAAAACATTACAAATAAGCTGTTTAATCCTGCAATTTCGAATAAGTATAGTTTCACTACAGCAAATGTAGTTTGGGTTTGAAAAAAAATATTAAAAAAATAGAAAATAGAAAAATTTGAAATAAAAAATAGTAAAAAAATTAAAAAAAGATTATT
>JAEEWY010000054.1 GCA_016291275.1 Methanobrevibacter sp.
TAAATCATTTTTTTTAATTTTTTTTAACTATTTTTACTTTTTTTTAACAAATTTAAATCAATATTATAACAAGATTGTTATAATATTATAATGATTTTAAATCAATATTATGGTTAAATAAGAATTTTTAAGGATTTATATTAAAAATAAACTATAAATAAAAGGAATTACATATTTTTATACCTAAATGTAAACTCTTTAAGTCCAGGAGGTGATATTATGCATTTTTGCTTTATTGCCATGAATTGGATTCAAGATTTTTTGAAGAAAATTCCCGCTGGCAAGTCTATAAAAATGGGGGTTCATTATGTCTATCCAATCAAAGATTTGGTTGGCACTGGTTATGTATCTCATTTATTTGTGGTGCATGGCCTTTATTATCATAATGATTGTATACAAATTGTTATGAGGTCATAATGCCCCTTAAATTGTAGGAAAAAACATTATTGCAAGATTTTGTTTTTTAACAACTGTACCAGGTTGTTCTTGAGTTTCCTTTGGCTTGCAAAGCTCACATCCTACAATTTAAAAACCCTTAAAAAAGTTTAAATATCATTTAATTCATATTATTAGTAGAGTTTAAAAGTTTATTCATTAAACTTTTTGACCCAACATTTTTATAGGCTTACAATATCTATCTGGTGTATTGTAGGATTTTATCCTGCAATGTAGATATTGGGAATGATTTGAATCTTAATCCATTTGGATTAGATTCATAAATCATTTTTTAAAAAACAGTTATTTTTAAAAAAATAAAAAAATATAACTATTACTCTTTTTTTTAACAATTTAACGAAGATAATGGACTTTTTCTTTATCGATATCATCAAGGCTGTAAGCTTCCATATGTCCATCTTCAATTCCCAAAGCCAATATTCCAACTATCCTAAAGTAATCATCAATTCCTAAAATGTCACGTACAAGGTCTTCTGATGATTTTCCCAATTTGGATTTTCTTAAATGGATTTGAATCCAGCAGCTTCCAATATCCTGTTCTGCAGCCATCAAATGCATGAATGCTAAAGCTATTGAGGAATCTTCAATCCATGTATCTGAAATCTCGCTGTTTGCAATTACAGCTATTGCCTTATTTGCATCCTTTACAAATGAAGCTCCAAATGCTTTTGATTTGCTTATTTTCTTTAATGTTTCCTTGTTTTCAATAACTAAAAAATTGCATGGTTTCAGGTTTCTGCTTGTTGGAGCAAGGAGTCCTGCCTGTAGGATTTTATTCATCTTTTCATTCGGAATCTCTTCATCAGTATATTTTCTTACACTTCTTCTTTTAAGCATTATATCCAATAAATCCATTCTATCATCCTATAAAATTAGTTATTTGTTTATTTCTTGAATTGATTTTTATAGTTTATCATATTAAACTTTTTATAAAATAGAAATACCTATTAATTAAGATAAATAAACTATATTATATAATAATTGATTTATGATTAAAATTATTCATTTAAATTAAACTTATAGGAATTATTATCATGAATAGCGAAGAATTATTTAAAATAAGTAAAACCATCACTCCTGGAGGAGTAAACTCTCCAGTACGTGCTTTTGAACCTTATCCATTCTTTGTAAAGGAAGCAAAAGGTTCTCACATCAAAGACATTGACGGCAACGATTATGTTGACCACTGTTTGGCTTATGGTCCTATCTTGCTTGGTCATAGCGATGACGATGTCATGAATGACGTTTTTGCACAGATGCAAAAGGGAACCGCTTATGGTGCTCCTACTGAAAATGAGGTCAAATTGGCTCAGGAAATTATCGACAGGGTTCCATGTGCTGAAATGGTTCGTTTTGTAAACTCCGGTACTGAAGCTACAATGGCTGCAATCAGACTTGCAAGAGGGTTTACCGGTAGGGATAAGATTGTCAAGTTTGAAGGATCATATCATGGGGCTCATGACTATGTGCTTGTAAAATCAGGTTCCGGCGCAGCATGTCTTCCGGATTCTTTAGGAATTCCTGTTGAAACAACCCAAAACACTCTTTCAGTACCGTTCAACGATGTTGATGCAATGACCAAATTGATTGATGAGGAAGGAGAAAACATAGCTTGTATTATCGTAGAGCCTGTTATGGGAAACATAGGATGTGTGGAACCTAATGTAAAATTCTTGAAATTCCTTAGGGAAATCACTGAAGAAAACGATATTGTATTGATCTTTGATGAAGTGATCACTGGTTTCAGAGTTTCCCGTGGTGGAGCTCAAGAGTATTATGGAGTCAAACCTGATTTGGTCACTTTCGCTAAGATATTAGGTGGAGGATTCCCAATTGGAGCTTATGCCGGTAAAAAGGAAATCATGGAAATGATTGCTCCTAACGGTAAGGTTTACCAAGCTGGAACCTTTAGCGGAAACCCTGTTTCAGTTCAAGCAGGCCTTTCCACATTAAAGAAATTGGATTATGTATTCTATGGCGAATTGGCAAGAAAAGGAGACTTCTTAAGAGACAATATGAAAGACATTGTTGAAGACTTGAAATTGGACTTGCAGGTTGTAGGACTTGCATCAATGTTCCAAATCTACTTCAATCCAGAGCCAGTGCTCAATTATGAAATAGCTAAAAAGTCAGATACCAAAAGGTTCTTGGTATACTTCAGAGAATTGTTAAAGAATGGTGTATTCATTCCACCTAGCCAATTCGAATGTAATTTCATCTCTGGTGCACATACTGAAGAGGACTTGGTAAAGACATCAGAAGCTATTGAAGCTGCATTGAAAGTGGCTTGGGAAAAATAGGTAAAAATAGATTAGATTAACCTATTTAACTAAAAAAACTATATATAATCGTAAAATAAACTATTAAATGTAATTAATAATCATTTAAATTATTAAATACTGATTTAAATATTTTGGAGGAAGAAAAAAATGAAAATTATTGCATTACAAGGAAGTCCACGTATCGGTGGAAACTGTGACGTATTAATGGATGAAATGATTAAAGGGGCAGAAGAAAACGGTCACGAAGTAGTTAAATACTACCTCGAAGAAGAAGACATTGCAGGCTGTAAAGCATGTATGTTCTGTGCTGAAAACCCTGACTGTGTACGTGAAGACGATGGTAACAAGATCATCAATGAATTGGTTGCAGCTGATGGTGTAATCTTTGCAACTCCTATCTACTATGGTCAAATGACTGCACAAGCAAAAACCATTATCGACCGTTTCTATGCAATCGGTCAAAACCCAAATAAAAGCTTAAGCGGTAAAGCTGCTCTTATCTTTACTGAAAACCAACCTGAAGGAACCTACGAAGCATACATCGAATTGACTAAATTCTCTCCATTCACCTTTATGGGATATGAAGTTATCGGTCATGTTGATGCTGGTAGCGCTGGTCCTGCAGGAATCGTTGCAGAAGAACAAGAAGACAAATTAAAAGAAGCTTACGAATTAGGTAAACAATTCTAAGTTTATCTATTTCTCTTTTTTTCTTTTTTTACTTTATTTTATCCACTATTTTTTCTAATTTTTCATCTTTTACTATTTCTAACATTTCAGACTATTTTTTACAAATTAATTCTCGTTTTGATTTTTTATAAAACTATAAATTAAATAATGAATAAAACAATTACTATGATTAGAATAGTGGCTGGTTTAGGAGAAAATGAAAACATCATTTATGCTTCTAACGAACTCAATGAGATTGATGATTTGGAAATAACTTTAGTAAAAACTGAAGATGAACTTATAGAAGCATTTAAGAATCCAGAGATTGATGCAGTTATCAGAGGATCTCTTAAGGCATCTAAAGTCATAAAAGCCATTAAAGAGTTCAAATCAGATAAAACAATCAACAGAACCACTTATATCAATACGGAAGATGATGAAAGCTTTTCAAAGGATTACGAATTCCTCCTTGCTCCTGTAGGCATTGATGAAGGAAAGAACATTGAAGAAAAGGTGACATTAGCTATTCAAGCAGCTAATTTCATTCAATACCTTGGCAAGAAGCCTAAAATAGCTGTTTTGGCTGAAGGAAGAAAGGATGACTTAGGAAGAAGCGAAAGAATCGATGAAAGCCTAATATCTTCTGAAGAATTGACAAACAGATTAATTGAGACTTTCAAGGAATTGGATAACTTTGACAATGATAGTGATGAGATATCCAAGAATTATTCAATTAAAAACTATTATATTCTCTTGGAACAGGCTATTGAAGATGGCTATAACATCATTCTTGCAAATGACGGCATCTTTGGAAACATCATGTTCAGGACACTTGTATTGCTTGACAAATGGCCAAGCTATGGTGCTGTAACACTTGGAATAGATGAGATATTCATTGATACAAGCCGTGACCAAACTGTAGAAGGTTATGTAAGAAGCTTGAAATTAGCTTATAGATTAGCTAAATTGAGAGAATAATCCTATTTTTCACTTTTTTTAAAACTATTTTTCATAAAAATTTATATAAAACTATTTAAATTATTTTTTTTATATATATTACTAATAGAATTACTTCATTAAGTAATGGTTAAATAATATTTAGGAAAAATTTCAAAAAAAAAATAAAAAAATTATTGTGGGGGATTGTTTTGCCACCAAAATTTTTATATACACTTTATGAGAAGCGTCTTTTAAAGGAGTTAGACCCTGAAAGGATGCCAAGACATGTAGCTATTATCATGGATGGTAATAGAAGATACTCCAAGATACAAGGAAATATGGAGGTTATCAAGGGCCATGAAATTGGTGTGGATACCTTGGAGAAAGTTCTTGACTGGAGTATTGATTTAGGAATTGAAATTGTTACCGCTTATGCCTTTTCAACCGAAAACTTCAACAGGCCTCAGAAGGAAGTTGAAGGATTGATGAATCTTTTCGTAAAGAACTTCAAGAGGATTGTAAGTCATGAAAAGATCCATAAGAATAAGGTTAGAGTAAAGGTAGTGGGCAGAACTGAACTTTTGCCTGATAGCGTTAGAGAAGCTATTATGGAAGCTGAGGAATCTACAAAGGACTATGACGAAAGACTTTTCAACTTGGCTATCGGTTATGATGGAAGATTGGAAATTGTAGATGCAATCAAAAAAATCTATAAGCAAGTGGAAGATGGCGAGATTTCCATTGATGACATCGATGAGGATATGGTCAGCAAGAATCTTTACACAGAAGGTCTTGAAGATCCAAGCCTTATCATTAGGACAAGCGGTGAAGAAAGACTTAGTGGTTTCCTCTTATGGCAATCTTCTTACTCCGAACTTTATTTCTGTGATAGCTTATGGCCAGAGTTAAGGAAAGTAGACTATTTAAGAGCCATTAGGGATTATCAGGAAAGAGACAGACGTTTTGGAGTCTAAATACTAATTTCTTTTTCTTTTTTTATCTTTTTTTAACATTTATTCATATTTTATTTTTATTGTGATTATTATGATAGACACACATTGTCATATAGATTTTGATGAGTTTGATGAAGATAGGGATAAGGTCATATCCAGAGCTAAGGAAAAGCTCAATGCTGTCATCAATTCAGGATATGGTTTGGAAAGCAATGCTAAGGCATTGGCTCTTTCAAAGGAGTATGAAGGATTCGTTTATCCAACCTTTGGATTCCATCCGGTATCATCCCAGAACTCTCCTCAAGAGGAGATAGATGCAGCACATAAGCAGATGATTGAGCATCTTGATGAGATTTTGGCAGTTGGGGAAGTTGGAATGGATTTCTTCTATTGCACAGACAAGGCATTGAGAGCTCGTCAGCAGGAAATATTCACAGGATTCATTGAAATTGCAAATGAATACAAGAAACCATTGCTTATTCACGGAAGGGACTGTGAAAAGAAGATTTTCAATTTGTTGAAGGATTATGATGATATTCCTAAGGTGATCTATCATTGTTACGGTGGCAGCCTGAAGACAGCAAGGAAGATCTTGGATATGGAAGACCATTACCTAAGCTGTTCGACTATGGTATGCTACAGTCCGAGACATCAAGACCTTTTCAAGGAAATTCCTCTCGAAAGAATCTTGACTGAAACTGACAGCCCATACTTGGCAATGACCAAGGATGAAAGGAATGAACCTGCAAATGTTGCACTTGCAGTTGAAAAATTAGCTGAACTTCATGAAATTAGTGTGGATGATGTATCTCTACAAACTGAAAAGAATGCAAGATATGTATTCGGAATATAATTTTAAAGAAACGATTAATTAAATTGATACTTATAAATATTATTCAATTCTGATAAACCTATTATTAAATTTAAAGGTATGATATTATGAAACCTTATGTAATCCTTAATGCAGCTATGACATTGGATGGAAAAATAGCTACAAAAACTGGAAGTTCTGAAATTTCAGGCAAGGAAGATCTTGAACGTGTTCATGAAATCAGAAAGGAAGTTGATGGAATCATGGTTGGTATTGGAACCGTTCTTGCTGATGACCCAAGACTTACTGTTCATAAGATAAATGCAAGAAAAGAGGACAATCCAGTTAGAGTTGTAGTTGACAATAAGGCAAGGACTCCACTTGACTTTAGGATATTGAATGATGATGCTGAAACAATCATTGCTGTAAGCAGTCTTTGTGATGAGAATAATCCGGATTGTGATGAGGATGCAGTTTTAAGGGCTAAGGAACTTTCCAAAAGAGTCAATGTTTTCTATTCATCTAAGGAATCTGTTGATTTGGATGAATTTATGGAGCATTTGTATTCAGAAGGAATAGAAACCCTTATGCTTGAAGGAGGATCTACACTTAACTTTTCCATGATCAAGGAAAATCTCATTGATGAAGTGAAGATATGCATAGCACCTATGATTGTTGGAGGAAAGGATTCCAAAACATTCTTCGATGGTGAAGGATTCGATTATATGAAGGAAGCCATTCCATTGAAATTGGAAAAGTATTATCCTTTAGGAAAAGACTTTGTTATGGAATATAAGGTTTTAAAATAAGTTTTTCTTTTTTTTAATTTTAATAAGTTTAATAAAATTATAAAAAATAGTATAAAAATAGTTATAAATAATAGCTGAATAAAAGAAATAAATAAATTAATAAATAAAATAATGTAAAAGCAAACAAGTCATTTCTTCTTTGTTTGCTCCTACTTGTTTTTGAAATTTTGCTTTTCAAATTGAGGTTTTATTTTTCGTATCTTGATAGTTCCACCTCTAATTTTTATTTTCGATTTGTGCGATTTGTTTTTCTTTTTTTGATTTGATTTGAAATATAGATTGAAGCAATGTTTTGTCGAATGATTTTAGTTTAATTTCCTTGCTAAAACACATCTTTTTACAAATTTGCTTAGTTTATTTTTTTTGATTTTTTGTTTTGATTAATTGAAAAATTAATCATGTTCAACAGCTTAATCAATTGCAAATGCAATTAATACGTTTTTTGTTAAAATGTCTTAATTTAGGCTAATTAGTACATTTTAACCTTTTTGGAGATATTCAGGTTTAATTTTTCTTTGGATTTTGATAGTATTCATTTTAATCCAGTATCTTGTTTTCGACGCTGGAGTTGTCCCAAATATCTATATTAATATTTGTTCTTATAGTATATAACTGTTTGTATATTTACAAACATTTTCTATATATACAAATATTTAGGTATACCTAAACATTTATATATGATGAAAACAAACTATTATTAAAGATATTTAGGTACACCTAAATTTTAAGGATTCGCCTACAAGTAAAAAGAATACTGTCATTAATCACTCCAAATTAAAATCAAGTCCTTAAAATTTTTGTACTTTTGTCTTTAATTCTCGGAGGTGAAATATTGGGAAGAACCAAAAGTGGAATTTGTGGTAAGAAGCAAATTAAACCGACTAAACGAGAAAGAAAAAGAGATCCAAAAGTTGTTTCTTTCAGAAGATGATTTTTGGAAATGACCTTTAAATAGTTCTAAACTTTTTAAAACTTTATTCGCTATATATGCTCTAACAACAAAACATTACTGGAAAATTTATCTTCAAAATTTCAATCAAATCAAATCAAAACACACATCCAAAATAAATTCACTATATAATTTTCCAAATCGCTCAAATCAAATCTCTATTTTAGAGCTGTATTAAAAAAGTTTTAATTTCTAAATATTTTATTTAGAATTCGATTAATTGGCAAACAAAAAGGATTCATTCTTTTTTGTTGCTGGTTGATGATCTACTATTTTTCAAGATTTTTTTATTTCAAGATTTTATTAATTATCTATTTTTTTAAATTATTTTTAAAACTTTATTAATGATGTTTTATATATGCATATATAATTATGTTAAAAAATTTATCATGTTTTAGAAGGTGAAAAATATGGGAAATATGGCTGAAGCAAGAAGAAAAATGCATGAAAGAGATGAAAGGGTAAAAAAGGAAAACAAGTCTGAAGTCAAGAAAATAAGAAATTTCTTCTTTGGCTGCTGCAACAATAAGGAAAGCAAAAAGGTCAAGGAACACAAGTAATATTTTATAAATTTTTAAACGCTATTTTTTAAAAAAAGATAATGATTTTATTTTTAATTTTTTTTAATAAAGTAAAAAAAGTATAAAAAGTAAAAAAAAGTAAGGATATGGAATAATTAAAGGTTTATTCCATTTCTTTTTAAGATTTTTCTAGGATTTTCAACGGTAGCTTTCAAAACCTCTTCTTCTGTCATTCCAGCACCTAATCCTATTTCAAATGCTCTTTCAAATGTAATTAGATTGTCAGGAGAATGGGTATCTGTATCGATTAGGAGATCATTTCCAACTTCTCTTGCAATGTTTGCCACATGACCGTTTCCTAAGCAGTGGCCTTTTCTTGCACTGATTTCCAAAGCGACATCATTCTTTTTAGCAAGTTCTGCCTCTTCTTTTGTGATTAAACCAGGGTGACCTAAGATATCGATTTCCTTACAGTTTACTGCAGCAAAGTTAGTTCCTTCAACTACAGGCTCATTCAAAGTTTCACCATGAACAACAACAATCTTTGCACCTAATTCACGTGCCTTATCTGCAAG
>JAEEWY010000055.1 GCA_016291275.1 Methanobrevibacter sp.
AGACAAGAGTTCCAGTATTGACTAAAGGAGTGTCTACCCTTTTGATTGAAGTGCTTTTTGAAGGTCTTGTCTTATTTCTCTTATAATAGTTAAATCCAATATCACCAGTGACCTCTTCAGCCAAGTCTACAGACGCATTATCCATTGTAGGGGTTGCTATATAATATCCTTCACCATAACCAGGCTCATGGTCATGACCTATAATGACCAAATCAGAATCCAACTTAGCGACATCGCTTACAACATAATCATGAACAAGAGTCTCTCCATTGGTCCTACCTTTATTGAAGTCTTCTGGAGAATCTGTCACCTTAACTTGATAGTTTATGACTTCCACATCACCATGAGAAAATGCAAAGGCTCTGCAAACTAGAGGAAGAATAAGCTTATGCAGTTTTTCTCTGGAATGCATACCTGAAACAACTGCAATTTTCAAAGTTGTATCATTGGAGTGAGTATAGTTAACCTTAGCCACACTTCCTAAATTATCCTCGCCTATGATTTCACTGCTGCCTTCAGTTAAAATGAAAAATCCTAAAATAGCTGCAATGATAATTATCAAGCTAATTATGATAATCTTAATCCTTTTACCCATAATATCCCAAATTAGAATTCATTATACTATATGGAATTTAAAATCTTAATCCAAGTAATTTTTCATCATGATTGCAGTGCCTATGGCAGGAGCTACAGTACACTCGTCATCACTGTAAAAGTCACCCATTGATTTAACATCAAGACCTAATAATTTAGCTGCCTCAGCACATAGAATGTCTTTTCCAAGACCAGTCACTATAACCTTGTCCAATCCTTCCCTGTCTGAGACTTCCTTAAGACCTGCAGCTATTTGCTTTACCTGCTCCTTGTGAATGTAATCAGCCATTTCCTTAATGTCATCCATTGACAATATATCCAAATCTGCACATACAACCCTTGAGATTCTCCTTGCAGACTCTTCCTTGGATTTTCCTGCACCATCACAGGTAGCGCAAACATAATCCTCATCTTCAATCAAATCAAGGACATTGTAGACATCTGCAGTGATTGCAAAGAGTTCAGAAGCAACCCTATAGGTTTCTCCATTGAGCGGAATTGAATCTACAAAGCTTGTTAAATTGGTTCTTAATGTTCCTGTATAGACAAGTTCACCAGTAGCGGATCTTTCAAAATCGGTTCTGCCCTTAGCACATTCCTTTCCATCCTTGATTGGAATGATGTCTGTGGTTGTGCTTCCAGTATCTACAAAAATGCAATCCTTTTCAATTTCAGCAACGATGTGTGAAGTGGCAATCCAGTTTGCAGCTGCAACTTCAATAGGATTTGCAATAAGTTCAGCAAGTGACAATACATTATCTGTACCAATATATGCAACAGGACAGTCAAAGAGCTTTTCACAAGTGGTTGCAATATCTAACACCCCTTGTGCCTTTGTCTCAAAAGCATCAACTAACTCTGCAGTCATGGAAATTCCTACAGCATCTATCTCATCAACTGGACAGATCTTTTCTATCAAATCATATAAGACATTTCCCAATCTTTCATTTTGAGACCACATAGGCAAGTATTCAAATACAGTTTGAATATCCTTTATTTCACCATTTTCATATTCCACAATTGCCAAATCGGTGTTTGCACCACCGATATCAAAACCTGCTACTTTCACATTATCACCAAATAAGTATAATTATTCCCCTATTTTTTTCTAAAATTCATAATATTATTAAAACTAATTTTCATTATTATTTCCATTATTTTTATTTTTCCAATTTTATTTCTAAAATTCCATCATCATTCTTATAGAAGCTTGCTTTAGAACTATAAGTTATTTCACCAATATCTTCAACACTTATCTTTTTATCAATCAAATCAATGATTGTTTTAGCAATATTGATATTTATGATCTTTTGAAGCCCCACATAGGAAGTGGTGAACCTTGAGTTTATCTCCAAAAGATAAATGTAATCATCTTCAATAATGAAATCAATTCCTATAAAACCTTTTAGTCCCGGAACATATTCACAAGCCAATTTTGCATACTTAAAGACTTTTTCCTTCAAAGGATGTTCATATGGAACATATCCTCCAAGATATTCTCCTCCGTTTTCATCAATTTCCACTATTTGCTTATTTAAGCTTATAGGAAGAGCTTCCTTACCATCACTGATTAGGCAGACACTGCAAACATCCCCTTCAATGTATGGCTGAACGATGAATCTGGAACCGTCACCATAGATTTCCTCCAAGTCATCAATATCCTTTTTAGATGCAATTATCTTGATGTCATCACAATCCACCCCAAAACGTGGCTTTGCAATGAGCTTTTTCTCTTTAACTACATCCCTATCGGAATTATCCAATACTGGAATGTCTTTAGGCTTCTGCATTATAGGAACTGCATTGTCATTGCTGCCGTCACCATAATCGCCATTGATTGTGTCAAAGAAGATTTGAATTGCCCTTTTCCAATAGGTCTTCTTATTCAATAGAATGTTATATGTCATTGGCTGAGGTATTCTATTTGCCAAATAATCAAATGTCTCATACTTGTCAGATGCAAGGTTCACTGCAAAATGGTCACTGCCGTAAACCTTTATATCCTTGGATTCGAGCAATTTAGTTAAATTGTATAGGTTATTGTCATTTTCAGCTGCAATGAACATTGCCCTATCAAATACATAAGCTTCCCTTTCAAGCCAATCCTCAAGAGCTTCTTCAATAACTACAGTTTTTATATCAAAGTCAAAGTCATCAAAGATGTTTTCAAACTGTTTTGCAAGCAAAACAAAAATGTCCTCATCCTTTAAATCAGTTACAAGTGATCTTATCAACTCTACCGCTTCTGAAACTATTGATAAATCTTCTACACCAGAAGCTGTAAAGTATTCAAACACCAATATTGAATCATCATTCACATCTTTTAAATCAAGCATATTGCCACCTTAATTAGCATAATCCTCATAGATAATTGTTAATCCATTTAAATTCAAATCATCATAAGGGAATTTAATTTCTTCACCATCAAAAGCAATCTTAATCAATGAATTATTGTTTTTCTCAAACTCATCCACAGTAATATCCTCATCAATGACTTTCATCTTCCTTGTAAAGCTTGACATCACTTCATCAGGAGCTTCCATTTTCAAATTATCATTTTTATCTGCATCTTCTATGATTTTAATCATTAGCTCTGCAGCATTTCCCATCCCATATGGGTTTTTAGCAGATTTCATCTTATTTGCAAACTCTTCATCATCCAAAATTCTTCTTGCATTTTCAAGTATTACTTCCTTATCGGAACCTACAAGAATGTTTCCACCTGCAGTTACGGTTTCAGGCCTTTCGGTATTGTACCTTAAGGTAAGTGCAGGCACATCAAGAGTGATCGCTTCCTCTTGAAGTCCTCCAGAATCTGTTAGGATAATGGTGGATTTTGAAATGAGAAGAAGGAAATCAAGATAACCGACTGGTTTTATGATATGTACATGGTCAAGATCGTTTAATCTGTCAAAGAGACCAAAGTTCTCCATAGTCTTCTTGGTTCTTGGATGAATTGGGAAGATGATGTTCATGTCATCAAGTTCCTCCAAAGCTTCTATGATATTGGTTAATCTTTCTTTATCATCAACTGTTTCCGCTCTGTGCATTGTTAAGGTAAGGATGTTTTCCATATTATCAATATCAAGCTCTGCAAGACCTTCATCGTATTCATCTTTTTCCCTATTCTTGGATATTTCAAGGTTTCTGAAGCATGCATCCACAACAGTGTTTCCTGTGATGAATATTCTTTTTCTTGAAATTCCTTCCATAGCAAGGTTAATTGCAGACTCTTCAGTTGGAACAAAGTATAGTTTGGAACATATGTCTGCAGCAAGCCTGTTGATTTCTTCGGGCATAGTCTCATCAAAAGAACGAAGCCCCGCTTCCACATGACCTACTGGAATGTGCAATTTGCTTGCAACAAGTGCACCTGCAAGCACTGCATTTGTATCTCCCTGTACAAGCAAGATGTCTGGTTTCTCATCTAGGAGAACCTCTTCAATACCTTCCATCATTTTGCCAGTCTGCTTTCCATGGGACCCTGATCCAACATGAATGTTATAGTTAGGGGTAGGCAATTTCAAGTCAATGAAGAAATTTTCAGACATTTCCTTGTCATAGTGCTGACCAGTGTGAATCAAAAGCAATTCATGGCCTCTCTTTTCAATCTCATCCATAACAGAAGCCATTTTGATTATTTCTGGCCTTGTTCCAAGTACAATAGCTATTTTCATTTTTAAACATCCTATAAGTTAGTTGATAATTTAATTAAAATCGATTATTTGGTTTTGAAAAATTCTTTATTAATTTATATTATGTAAAATTATGTTCTTTAAATAATATATAGTTTAATTAATTTTTAATAAATATCTTTAAGTGATAGCAGTTTCCTTTAAAAAATATTAATTTAATTCATATTGGAAAAATAAAAAATGAAAAAATAAAAAATATATAATTAAAATGTTTAAATAATTATTGAGGGCAAATATGAACCAAGAACTGATCATAAACAATAAACACTATAAAAAGGCAGAAAATTTAGAATCATTAAACATGTTTAAGGGACAGCTCTATGAAACAATTGTCACCACGCAAAGTAATGACCAAGTTAAAAATGCTGCCCCAATAGGAGTTATCTGCAAGGATTCAAATCATGTTGTCATTCATTTGGACAATTGTGTTCACACCCATCTAAACATTATGGAAAATGGGGAATTGATTGTGAACATTACAAAAGACCCACTTATTTTTACTTATTCTACTCTTGGAGAACTGGAAGAAGAGTATTTTGGAGAGTTCAATGAATTCCCTATGATAAAGGACTCATTAGGATTCTTTAAGGCTCATGTTGTAAAGACAATAGAGAAGAAAAGAGAGAATGACTACAACAATGGAATTGGAAATGTAGTGACTTGTGAAGTGGAAGACATTTACATTAGTGATAATAACGAGATTGTTCCTTTAAACAGAGCTATGAATGCCGTTATAGAAAGCTTGGTTTATTACTGCAGATTTGACCATAAGTACAAAGAAAAGCAGGACATGATCTGGACTCATATGAAAGAGCTGAATAGAGTCTGTCAAAAAGTGGGAAATGAGTCTGAAAAGAAATCCATTAAACTTATCATAGATAAATTAAAAGAGAATCATGTTTATTTAGAATAATATCATGATAAATTTTTTAAAAAATGAATATAATTCAGAAAAAATTAATAAAAATGGCTAAAAAAATGATAAAAAATAAAAAATTTAATATATTGCTTTCTAAAAAAATATTATTAACAAAGGATAATGTAAATTATTCTTTAAAAATTATGGAGGATGTGAAATGGCTGAAACAATAGATAAAGTAATTGTAATTGTTGGATATCTTCTTGCTATATTCATACCTTTATTAGGTTTAATTGCAGGAGTAGTATTATACTTTGTAAAAAAAGAAGACCCATTCTACCAAAAACATGCAAAATACATTATAATCGTTGCAATAGTTGTTTGGGCTTTAAGCGCTATTTTAGTAGGTTTGTTGAGTTAAAACACACCTTAATTTAAATTAAAAAATTTTTTCAATATTTTCTTATTAATTAATCCACTTTAATTAATAAGAAATTTCTATTTTTATAATCTTTTTAAAATAATAAAAAATAAAATAAAAATCTATTTTTCACTATCAGTTAAGCTTTCTAAACTTTTTAGCATGGATTCACTAACTGAATAGGTCTTTTGCAAATCAAAGAGATTATCTACCAGATATCTTCTGAATCTCTCACAAGCATAATCATCATACCTGAATCTTATTCCATCATATTCAATGTCCATTAAAATTAGATTTTCAGGCTCTACAACCTTGATGTATGCTCTTGGCTCATCTTCTTCCGGATCAAGCAATCTTCTTACATCATCAAGAGTTAGCTTTCCATAGTTTACATCAAGGAAAACTCTCATCATCTTACGAACCATATTCCATAAGAAGCTTTCTCCATAAATGTCTACAAAAATCGGGCTGTAAGTCTTGTTTAAATGAGCAAAATTATTGTTCTTATTCTTGCCATCCTCATCTATTTCGGGTCTGGATATTATGATATCCTCAATTGTTCTTTCAGTTGTCTTCTGCTTTCTTTTGGTAAAATTAGTGAAGTTATGAGTTCCCTTAAAGACCTCTGCAGTCTGCCTTAAGAGATCAATATCCAAATCCTCTTCAAAGAGGATGTAACGATACCATCTCATTTGAGCATATCTTGGCTTGAATCCAAATCTAACCGGTGCCCAAGCGATAATTTGAATATCATCTGGCAAGCTATTGTTTATCTGATTGACACGAACTTCCTTCTCGCTTTGAAAGCTTATTACATTTCCAAGACTGTGAACTCCCGCATCTGTTCTTCCAGCTATCCTGAACCTTGAAGCTTTCAAATCATCAATGTATCCTAATTTTCTAAGATGATAAATCAATTCCTCTTCAACGGTTCTTACATCAGGCTGTCTTTGAAATCCATGAAAGTGAGTTCCAATGTAAGCAATCTTTAAGGCAGTTCGTTTCATAACAATCACAAAAATAATAATTTGATTAAATTGATTAATTTGATAATCATTTTTTCCTAATATAATTTGTACTATTAATTTTTTTATTAAAAATATAAATATTTAGCTATTTGTTAAAAAAAATCGAGACTCAATAATTAAAAATATAAACTAAAATAACATATTATAAAATATGAAAACACAACACGATACAAAGGAATCACTAAGCTTATATGATAATTATAAAATAGGTCTTAAAGCTAAAGACACTGATGAAAAGTTTTATTTCATATTCAACGACAGAGACCTTCTATTGATTGATAATCAGCTCCCATTACTCAAGGACTTAAGTGAGCTTAACATCAATGAAGAGGATGTAAAAAACTGCATTTACTTTGGAGAATTTTACCTTAAGGACGCTTATGCAGTTGAACTCGCTGAAGACTTTGACATTGAAGCTTTTAAGGAAGAGAATGAAGAGATCAATTTGAAATTCATCAATCTTTATGAAGTCTTTGACATTAATGAAGAAACCTATTATCTTGGTGGAAGGGCAATTCAAATAATCGATTGGGAAAACAACCACCAATATTGTGGAAGATGCGGAGCAAAAACAGTTACATCCGATGTAGAAATGGCTAAAGTTTGCCCTGAATGTGGATTTACAAGCTTTACAAGGATTTGCCCTGCAATAATTACCACAATCATCAAGGAAGACGAAGAGGATCTTGATGAGAATGGAAATCCAACCAAAAAGATTTTGATGGCAAGACATTCCTATCATGAATATCCAAGATACGCCTTGATTGCAGGATTCCTGGAAGCTGGAGAAAGCGTTGAGGAAGCAGTCAAAAGAGAGGTTATGGAAGAAGTTGGAATTGAAGTTGAAGATGTCCAATACTTCGGAAGCCAATCCTGGCCATTCCCAAACTCCTTGATGATCGGTTGCATCTGCAAATACAAGTCTGGTGAAATCAAGGTGGATGAAAATGAAATCACCAAAGCGAAATGGTTTAAAAAAGAGGAAATAGAACAACCGCCATCAGATATTTCCATATTTGCCAGATTACTAAAGAATTTCAAGGAAAATTACTAAAAAACTTTTTTTATTGCTTATTTAATTTCATGTAATTACATGAAATTAATATTTTACATTTTTTTTATTGAGAATTTCAAAAAATCCGCTGTAAAAAGAAAATAAAAATAATGAAAAAATAGGTGGTTTAAAAAATAAAAATAAAAAATAATAAATAATTTTTAACTATGCTACTTCATTGCAGCATTGATATCCTTTAAATATATCTTGTCATCACAGATTGTATCCACCAAATCCATATCGTGACTTACCAATAAGAATCCCATTTTTCTATCTTTAACTATTTTTAAAACAGTGTCCAAGATTTGTGCTTGGGTAATTGCATCAAGCATTGTAGTCATCTCATCAGCAATCAGGAATTTTGTATTTGGATTCAATGATCTCAATACTGAAAATCTTTGTAGCTCCCCACCCGACAATTCCTGTGGGAATCTTGTAAGCCATGACTTCTGAATTCCGAATTGAGCCAAATCTTCATCCTGTACATTCCAAGACTCTTCCAAAACCTGTTTCATTTTCCATTTAGGATTCATTACCTTTTCAGGATGTTGATAAATCAATTGAACTGGCTTGAATCCTTTTTTTGGAAGTGGCTTGCCATCGAATATTACTTCACCTTGGAACTTGGTAACATATCCTGATAAGATCTTACATAATGTAGATTTTCCGCTACCACTATCTCCAATCAATCCAATGATTTTCTTATTGTCCAATTCCAAATTAACATCCTGCAATAAGTATTTTTTAGCTGATGGATATTTAAAGGAAATGTTTTTTGCTATAAGTTCCATTTTATGCACCTTCTTCATATTTGAAACATCTGACTCTTTTATTATTGCCAACATCAGTTAATTCAGGCCTTTCTACCTTACACCTATCAAATCTCATTTCACACCTATCATAAAATGGACATCCTTCAATTATTTCACCATGCAATGGCTGATAGCCTTCAACCACTTCAAATCCATTAGCAGGCAATGCTTTGAATAATGATTTTGTATATGGGTGCAATAGGTTTTCTCCATCTCCGGAGAAGTCTTCCTTCAATGCTATTTCAATTACATATCCTGAATAGAATATTCCTATCCTGTCAGCCACTTCCAATGCTGCATGGATATCGTGAGTGATTAAAAGAACACCTATTCCATCTTCTTTCATATGCTTAAAGTGATTTAATGTCTCACGAACAGTCTTTTC
>JAEEWY010000056.1 GCA_016291275.1 Methanobrevibacter sp.
CGATAATACATTAACAAAGTTAAGAAAATTCATCTTTGATTTAAATACTTATGAGTTTGAACAGATAATTTGATATTTTCTAAACGAGGAAAGTTTTCCCTAATCAAATCAGCCATTAAAGCATCTTTGCTGAATTCACCTTGAAGCCATATTGTCTTGTCGTAACCATACTTGTTTTTTATTGAAATCACTTCATCTATATCTTCCTCACAAGTGATTACAAACTTAAAGAAAACATTTTCAAATTTATAATAATTTTCAAAGACCTTTTCCTTATCTTCCTTTGGACTGATAACATATTCTATTTCAGGAAGATATTCAAAAATGGAGCCGTTTGTCTCAAGCTGAATTTTAATGTCTTCAGGAAGCTCCTTAATCAAACGCTTTATCTCTTCCATCTGCAAAGTAGGTTCTCCACCGGTTATGACCAATAAATTTATATTATTAAACTCCATTTGAGTCATTAAAATCTCTGCCACATCATCAACAGACAGCATTTCATATGTTGAAATGTCAGTATCACACCACTGGCAGTTCAAATTGCAGCCATATAATCTTAAAAAGGTTGCAGGAGTCCCTATGTAAGGCCCTTCCCCTTGAAATGATGTGAATATTTCACTAACCTTAATTTTAATCACCTACTTCAAAAAACTCTAAACAACTAAGAAACAAAACTTAAAATAATATGCTTAATTATTCCATAGGTTCGTAAGTTACACCAGTCTCAGGAGTTTCATAAACTCCAACGCTTACCAAACATTCGATTTTAGGTTTTAATCCATCATAGAAGAACTTGCTCATTTCTTCCATTGTAGGATCTTCTGAATCCATGAATTCATTTAAATTCAAATGATCCACTCCTATGAAATCATTGAAAATCGCTTCAATGTCATAGGTGTCCATAATCATATTTCTGTAATCCAAATCCTTATATGGTGCCTTTAAAGTTAAGATGACCTTATATTGGTGTCCATGCCATTGAGTGCATTTTCCACCTTGATTCTTTAGTTTATGACAGCCATAAATTCTATGTTCTGATACTAATGTTAACATAAATATAACCTCCGTAACTAATAAAAATTTCTAATCAGCATTATTTATTCAATATACTATTAATTTTAATAAATTAATTTTAATAAATTAATTTTAATAAATTAATTTTAATAAATTAAATTAATTTTAATTAATCCATTCCTAATTCCTTTTTAGCCTCTTCAATAGCTTTTATTCTTGATTTGCAACTGAAGCATTCCCCACAAGGAGTTCCATCATTGTTTACATAACAACTCCATGTCTTTTCTATTGGCACTCCCAATTTCAAAGCGAGCTTTACAACGTCTTTCTTGTCTGTATCAATAAATGGAGCGCAAACAGGAATGTATTCATAGTTATTGACTTTATTTAACTCATTGATCTTCTCTAAAAACTCTGGGGTGGTGTCTGGATAATCACCGATATCTGCCTTGATTGCACCGTAATAGACTTCTTCCTTATTGTTGCTTATTGCAAATGCAGTTGCAAGTTCAAGCAATATTGTATTTCTGCTTGGCACAACAGTGCTCTTTGGCTCTTCAACATTGTCATTATCAGAATCAGTCAAGCTACTTGAAAGCAAATCCACAATATTCTGTATATCAAATACGAAATGAGGAACATCATTCATCTTACAGATTTCAGCTGCCCTCTCAATTTCAATAGCTGCCTTCTGACCATAATTGAAACTGAGTGCAGTTACCTTATTCCCTTCATTTAATAATTTATACAATAAAGTGGAAGAGTCCAATCCTCCAGATAATATTAAAACTACATCTTTTGACATTTAAATCTCCATGAATAAAATTAATAAATATATAATATTATATTTCTGTTTTACAATACATTTAAAATTAATTATTGAATTGATAAGAATAATTAAATTATTAATTAAAAAATCGATTAAAAAAAAAAAAAGAAGAAAAGATAATCAAATAAAATTAAAAAAATTTATAATGGGTATCATCGAAAAAGATTTCTAAATTAAAGGATAAGGATGTTTAGAGTTTCCTGTTTTCTTTTTAGGACCACCAATCTTATCTAATCTTAATTTAATAAATTTTTCTCCTTTTTCACTTGCACCATAAATAGGAATTGAAGTGCCTACAGAGAATATGTCTTCCTCTTCTGCAATATCCCTTAAGTGCTTATTGGCACATGCAGTCACTGCATCACTCACATCAAATATAAGTTCTGATTCTTCTCTTGAAAGTCCTGTAGTGTGTACTGCAAAGAGATAAAGATTCACATCATCATATTCCTTTTCCAATTCCCTAAGGATTATTCCGTCTTCTGGAAATGCTATTGTAACTGCAATGTCCTTATATCCATTTTCAATAGCTAACTTGAACCCTTCGACTTGATCAATAATTGCAGTTTCCTCATCAACAATATGGTTTGGTGAAAACTCTTCAATAAGCTCTGGAATTGGGCTTGTTTCCACAAGACCTGAAACTCTTCCACCTACTCCTTGAGCCAATTCACTTTCAGTGATAAGCACAGTTCCACAGCCTTCACATACCATTACGGCACAATCAATTATATCATCAGCAAGCAATGTGGACAATATTTCAGAGATTCCGAAGGATAAGAAGTCCTTTAATCTTAATACCCTATCTTTAGTGCACATTCCAAAGTCATCTATTCTAAATTGGATATTCTTTTCTATTTCCTCAGGAGTTAACTTTTCAATTCCCCTATGCTTATGGAATAAAGGGCAGTATTCAATCATAGGCTCTCCTATATCCACCACTTTTCCATCTTGAACTGTTATTTTAGCTCTTCCTAAAGCTTCAATTACATGCTTATCCATAATAATCCCCAATTATTAACAATTGTTAAAATTATAAACTTTATACTTAATTTATTTCTCATTAAATAAATAGGTTTTTGAAAATAAAAAGTTTAAAAAAAATCAAAAAAAAAGAAAATAATAGAAAAATAATAGAAAAACAATAGAAAAATGAGGAATAATATTTAAAAAAAATTAAAAAATAATAAAAACAGAGGAAATGGATTAAAGATAGATAAAAGGTATGAAAATCTATTCTCTAATCCATTGCATATATTATAGGTGTTTAGTGTTTAATTTAATTTAGAGTGTGTTTTATGTTTTATGAGATAATTTAATGTACTTCGATTTTATAGTGTGTTTTGTGTTTTGATTTGTGTTTTATGTGTGATTTATTTGATTTGAGCGATTAAATATGTTAATTAAGGAGGAAAAAAGTGATAAAGGAATTAATCCAATTAGTAGTATTGGATCAATTCTTCTTCATCACTTACGCTTTTTGGCTTCACCTTATCCATAGCTTCATCAAAGAATTTAGCTGAGACTTCAGTCGCTTCAATGTTCTCTCTTAAAGCGAGCATTGCAGCTTCACGGCATACAGCTTCAATGTCTGCCCCAACATATCCTTCGGTGTTTTTAGCCAATTTCTTAAGCTTGACATCTTTTGCAAGAGGCATGTCTTTGGTATGTACCTTGAATATTGCAAGTCTTGCATCTTCGTTTGGAGCATCAACCTTAATGTGTCTGTCAAATCTTCCAGGTCTCATTAAACCTGGATCTATGATATCTGGTCTGTTGGTTGCTGCAATGATTGCAACATCCTCCAATTCTTCAAGACCATCGATTTCAGTCAATAATTGATTTACGACACGTTTGGTTACTCCAGAATCACCAGCTTCTGCACCTCTTGAACTTGCGATTGAATCGATTTCATCAAAGAAGATTACAGTAGGAGCGGTTTGTCTTGCTTTTCTGAAGACTTCCCTTACACCTTTCTCAGACTCACCAACCCATTTGGACAAGAGTTCAGGTCCTTTGATTGCAATGAAGTTAGCTTCACTTTCGTTTGCTACAGCCTTTGCAAGCATAGTCTTACCAGTACCTGGAATACCATACAATAGGGTACCTTTAGGTGGTCTTACACCAAATTCCTTGAATTTGTCTGGGTATTTTAAAGGCCATTCTACAGCTTCTTTTAATTCCTGTTTAGCATCTTCCAATCCACCAACATCATCCCATGTTACATTTGGAACTTGAACAAGAACTTCTCTAAGTGCAGATGGTTGGATCTCTCTAAGTGCAGACTTGAAGTCATCCTTGGTTACTACAAGTTTCTCCAATACTTCAGGAGGAATCTCATCGTCAGCACCTAAATCAGGAATGATTCTTCTTACAACCCTCATAGCTGCTTCCTTAGCCAATGCTTCAAGGTCTGCACCTACAAATCCATGGGTTGTATCTGCCAAATCATCTAAGTCAACATCATCTGCAAGAGGCATTCCTCTTGTGTGGATTTCCATAATCTCTTTACGTTCATCTTTATCAGGAACACCGATTTCAATTTCACGGTCAAACCTACCAGGTCTTCTAAGAGCACCATCAAGGGAATCAGGCCTGTTTGTTGCACCGATTACAACCACTTGGCCTCTGGAATTAAGTCCATCCATTAAGGTCAATAGCTGTGCAACAGTTCTTCTTTCCACTTCACCTTGAGTTTCTTCACGTTTAGGTGCAATAGCATCCAATTCATCTATGAATATGATGGATGGAGCGTTTTCTTCAGCTTCTTCGAAGAATTCCCTTAGGTTTTCTTCAGATCCACCAACATATTTACTCATGATTTCCGGACCGTTGATTACAATGAAGTGAGCATCACTTTCATTTGCCACTGCCTTTGCAAGCAAGGTCTTACCAGTACCTGGAGGCCCATGCATCAATACTCCTTTTGGAGGAGCAATACCTAATTTATCAAATAATTCCGGTTTCTTAAGAGGGATTTCAATCATTTCCCTGACCTTTTTAACCTCATCCTTTAAACCGCCTATGTCATCGTAACTGATATCTACAAGATTGGATACACCTTCCAATTTGGAAACGTCTACAGGTTCCTCGTTGATTTCAACCTTAGTGTTTGGACCGACTTTTACGACACCACCAGGGTTAGTGCTTACAACTGCCAACTTGATTTGGCTCATTGCACCAATACCTGGAACATTCATGATGTCATCAAAGATATCATCAAAGAACCCACTGCCAACAGATCTTCTTTGAGGAGTTTTAATACCAGTATTTATCAAGTCCCCTTGAACCATTACTTGGTTTCTGAATGCTCTGTTGAAATCTCCTCCAATCCTGATTCTTGCATCAATAGGAGCTAGAACAATTTTTTTAGCTTCTTTTGCTTCTGCTCTTTTGATGGTAACTTCCTCACCTATTGAAGCACCTGAATTCTTACGGGTTGTACCGTCTATCCTAATGATTGATTCCATGTCAGACTGAGAAGCAATTGCAACAGCTGCAGTATGTTTGGATCCGATAATCTCGATTAAGTCTCCATCCTTAAGACCTAATTTAAACATGGATTCCATATCCAGTTTAGCTATATTTTTACCAACGTCTTTTTGAGATAATGTTTCTGCAACTTTGATTTTAAGTTCTACATCAGCCATAATCTTCAACTCCTTTTATTTTTTGTGAATAGTAATGAATAGATAAATATGATAATTAGCTAATTGGATCTTTAACTAAGATTTGCTTAGCTAATTTTCGTTACAATAAATAATAAAAGACCATTAATAATCATTGATGGTACAGAAATATCAATTGTTTAGAATTAATTTTAAAATTATTTATTTAATGCTTGAATCTAATCAATAATCCAAATAAAGGATTGGTCAAATACAAACAAATGAAATTTTAAAAACTTCAACAAATACATTAAAATTAAACTAAAGATTTAAAGACCATCAATTTATTTAAATAACCAAATAAATACAAATTAATCATCAATAAATAATTAAAAGAATTAATTCTCGTTAAATTCCAATAATTCACTTATTCAATCGTTTTAATCACAATAACTTGATTTAATTAACCAAATAAAGAATTAAAAGAATTTATTAAAAATTTATCAACAATTATTAATGTAAATCTTTTAGTTAGTTTTTGTAACTAAATAATACTTGCACTTCATAGTATATAAAGGTTTCGATTTTATTAACAAAAAGTTATTTTAATTTAAAAATTGTTAAAATTTAAATAACTCAATTAGAATAATCTAATTATCAAAAATAAGTTTTAAAATTAATTATATTGATAAAAAAGTATCAAAATTATGATAATAATAAAATAAATTGATTAAAATAAAAATAAATTAAGGTTATTTAAGTGGAAAAATTTTAAGTGTAAAAATTAAAAAATGAGTTTATGAAAAACTCATTAATAAAATTAATTTAAGCGGTCCATCCACCATCAGCAGTAATGACAGCCCCATTGACCAAAGATGCTTCATCAGATGCCAAGAATAATGCAAGTTCTGCAATCTCCTCTGCTTCACCAATTTTTGGATTCATCTCAACAAAAGGGGCAATGGCTGCGTATCCACCCATATCCATTTTTGTAGGATCCATAGTGGATGCAATTTCAGTATTCACTCCCCCTGGAGCGATTACATTACAGCGAATACCCTGTTTAGCATATTGCCAAGCGGTACTTTTGGACATTCCAATTGCCGCATGTTTGGATGCTGTATATGCAGTACCACTTACCTTACCATATAATCCTCCAATTGAAGCAACAGTTACAAGAGAACCTCCACCATTTTCAAGCATTTTAGGAATAACTGCCCTATAGAGTCTCATAGGACCTGTTACATTAACATCAAATACTTTATTCCATAGTTCATCATCAACGTTGACAATGGTTTTAAAGTTGTCCATAATACCTGCATTATTAACAGCTATGTCAATTTTTCCAAATTCTTTAATAGCCAATTCAACCAATGCATCAATGTCTTCCTGTTTTGAAACATCTCCTGCATAATAAACAGCTTTTCCACCATCCTCTTCAATTTCTGCGACTAAACTTTCCAATCTTTCTTCACGTCTTGCAAACAGAACTACTGATGCCCCTTCCTGTGAAAAGAGCTTAGCCATTGATTTACCCATACCTGCAGTGGCACCAGTAATAATTGCAACTTTATTTTCTAACCTTGCCATTTTTACCACCAATATACAACCTACAACATTACTAAACACAAGATAAAAAGTGAAAAAATAAAAAATGGTTTGGGATTATAGGTTGTTTATAAATACTATATTAAATAATTGATATAAAATTTTCTTTTTTATTGAATTAAATAATGACTTATTAATATACATATGCATAATGAGGATATTTTAAAAAAAGACTATATTAAAATAAGATAAAAAAATAAAATTAAGAAAATAAGATAATAAAATTAAAAAGAATAAGAGAGAAGAAAATAAAAAAATAAAATTAAGAAAATAAGATAATAAAATTAAAAAGAATATTAAAGGTTATCACAATAAGTGATAACATTTTATAATACAGTTGCAACCAAATAATATAGAATTGCAGTTACAGAAGGCACAGTAAGGTTATCGATTCCACCATAACTGATAGCTTCAGCAACAGTTGCAATTGCAGAAATAATCAAGATGTACCAGAAATTAAGCTCTGGAAGGGTGTATCCCATTGCAGTGTAGAAAACCCATACAAATACAGATAAAACTGCAGTTACAGAAAGCATTGCAAGGGAACCTGCAAGAGTTTTTTCTCCACCGAATATGTGATATTTGATTCTACCCCATTTTGCACCGACAAGAGCTGCAAATCCATCACCGTATACTAAAGGAACAATAGCTAATGCTACAATCCAAAGCAAATTAGGATCTAATAAAATTGGGAATATCAAAAGCAATACTGACCAAATACCTGCATAGAAGAACAATCCTAATGCATGACCAGATTCAGTTACGCTATTATGGATTGTTATTGGTGAATACTCTGTCAAGAAGAACAGAGCAATTGTTATAGGCAATGTGATAAACCAAAGCAAGATTGAAGGGTCTGAGAAGAACGGCATGGCAAATATCATATTACCAACCATGATATGAACAAACTTACGAGAAACTTCAGGCTTGCTCTTTAAAACCTTTTCTGCCAATAGGAATATGACAACTACATAAAGATAAACAATAACTAATGCAATTATATCGCTAAATAACATAATATCTCTCTTAAACAAAATTAATCATAAAACACAAAATAATATAACAGTTATAAAAATAATAAATATTAAATCGATTAAGGAATTGATATGATAAAAAAATAATATTATAGATAACTTATCTGTCATCTATAATATTGTGAGTTCTATCATCATCATATTCTCCGTATTCACAACCGGCATTTTCTATTTTGATATGGTCAATTAAGGTTCCGTCCTTTTTCATCAATTTGATTTCACCATAACCGTTTCCACCATTCCAAAGACGGGTGTGAAGCTTTTTACCTGTAGGGGCTTCATAATTGAAAAGCAACATTTCATCACGTTTACAGTATAATTTCATTTCAATTTTGCTGTTCCAATTACTTGCATTAATGAACCATTCATTTTCTTCCTTGCCTTCCTTAAATCCAAACTCTTGATGGACATTGTTCCAGAATCTTGCAAAGTTGTATTCATACATTTTTCCTTCATAGTATAATCCAATCAATAGTTTACGAGGAAGGGAAATTCCAAATGCCTTAGGTTTTCCTCCACCTGCTTCAAAAGCAGAATTATTGAGCTTTTTGCCAGTTATTAAACTTGTTAGATTACATGAGGAAATCCATAACCAAGGGCTTGTAAAGTCTGCTCCCCAATTCTTATCCGCATATCCAAAGGATTTTTCAGGAATTACTTCATACTCAACACCATCCATTTCAATGGTACCGCTGTATTGGGTCTTTATTCCTTCAGCATG
>JAEEWY010000057.1 GCA_016291275.1 Methanobrevibacter sp.
ATTGCAAGATATGAGTGCCCTGAAGAATGGAACATCGTGCTCGCAATGCCTGAAGTGGAGGAAACCATGCATGATCAAGCTGAAGTCAATGTTTTCCAAACATACTGCCCTCTTCCAAAAACTGAAGTGGAACAGGTTTCCCATTTAATTTTAATGAACTTGCTTCCTGCATTAGTTGAGAAGGATATTGTTAACTTTGGATGGTCAATCAAGGAACTTCAAAAAGTTGGTTTCAATAAGCTTGAACACAGTTTAGACCCACATTACTTACCTGCTATGGAAGCGATGGATGCTGCAGGGGCTTATGGTACAGGTATCAGTTCTTTCGGCCCTACTCTATACACTGTCTTTGATGAAAACAATAAGGATATTGTCAAAGCGGCAGAAGAGATAGTTGGGGAAAACCGTGTAAGAGTAACCAAAGCACAAAACCACGGTTATGTAATTGAAAAATAGTTATAAAATATTAACTATTTTTTATTAATTTTTTTTTAAAAATTATTTAAATTACTTTTTTGAATTTTATTAAAATTTTATAATTGTAGTGAATACTATGGCTGAAATTAAAGGAAAGGTTTGGAATTTTGGAGATAACATTGACACAGATGTCATCATTCCTGGAAGATATTTGAGAACATTCAATCCAAAGGATTTGGCAGAACATGTTCTTGAAGGAGAAAGAGCAGATTTCACCAAAAATGTAAAGCAAGGGGACTTGATTCTTGCTGGTGAAAACTTTGGCTGCGGTTCTTCAAGGGAACAGGCTCCAGTAGCTATCAAGGCAGCAGGAGTTGAAGCGATCATTGCAAAATCATTTGCACGTATCTTCTATAGGAATGCAATCAATATAGGTCTTCCTGTTGTGGTTGCAGACATTGAAGCGGATGATGGTGATATTGTATCTGTTGATTTGGAGCAAGGAATCATTGTCAATGAAACCAAAAACATTGAAGTTGAATTCCAAGCTTTTGAAGAATTCATGATAAATATATTGTCTGATGGTGGTCTAGTTAAACATTATTTAAAAGAAAAAGAATAAGTTCAATTAAATTGTTTGGTTATTTATTTAAATTAGTGTTGTTATAGTAAACTATTTATTAAATTAATCAAACTTTTATTTTAAATGCCATCATTTTGAAATATATTTTTTCTTTTATTTTTTTAGTAGGTAATTTCTAAAAAATTTATGTTTTTTCATATTTTTCATATGATTTTTTAAGATTAACTTATAATCAATACATAAGTTTATAATGAACTTATTCTATAATATTATAATAATCAATTAAATTTATTAATTAAAATTAATGACATAGCTATTTTTGATTATTTTTTTAATTTTTCAAGTCATGAAAAATTAATATGTTTTAATTTATTATTTTTATTGAGATTTCAAATTTATATTGATTTTTAGCTATGTTTTATGATTAGTTATGTAACGAAAGATAGTGAGGTGAAAATATGGTTTGTCCAGTTTGCGGATCTGATGAAGCAATCATCCTAAAGAATAAGCTTATCAAGGGTAAAAATAAGGAAATCAGAGAATTTCTATTGAAATGTGATGAATGCGGATCTGTTTATAATGAAAGAATTTCTCAGGATAACCCAAAACCATTTAGATTAATCATTAGTGAACATGAAGATACTCATAAGATATTTATTGACTTATTCCCTGATGAACAGCTTGCTGTTGGGGATTTCTTAATGTCTGAGCTTGGAAAAGTGAAGATCACTTCTTTAGAGCTCGAAGGAGAAAAGAGAGTTAAGAAAGCTATTGCTCGTGATGTCAAAACCATTTGGGCATCATCTGAAGAGATTCCTGCACGTTTTGGAGTTTCCATTGACTTGCATGGAAAAGTCGCTTCATTCAAATGTGAAACAGAACGTGACTTCAAGATAGCTGTTGATGACATTCTCAAGATTGACAAGTATGTTGCAAGAGTTCATGTGATCAAGACAGAAGAGAGAAAAACCACTAAAGGTTATGCTAAGGCAAAAGTCATTAAAAGGGTTTATGCAAAACCTGTCAAGTTCAATCATTTTGATTATGACTTGACTAAATACATTGTTCAGGCAAAGCCTTTGAATAAACATAAAAGTTAATTCAACGACAATTTAAAACAATTTAAAATTTTCTATTGGGATGATATATTCAATTCCCATATAATCTTTTTTTATTTTTAGAGGATAATATGAAAGTATTTATAGAAACTTACGGATGCACATTCAATCAAGCCGATTCTGAAATTATGGCAGGTATTTTAAATGCCAATTCCATTGATATTGTAGATAATCAAGAGGAAGCGGATGCAATTATTGTAAACACCTGTTATGTAAAATTGCCTACTGAAAGCAAGGTGATAAATAGAATCAAGAAGCTTCAAAATGAATTTCCAGATAAGGAAATCATTGTTGCAGGATGTATGGTTGAAGTGGATCCAAAAAAGCTTGATGCGATTGGACCTAACTGCTCTTGGATTGGCCCTCACCAATTGAGCAAGACTGCTGATGTAGTCAAGTCAGCTATTGCGGGGGAGGTTTCCAGAGAGTTTGGCTTTTCAGATGAGCCTAAGGTTTGTGTTCCTAAAATACGTCAAGACCCATATGTTCATGTTATCCAAATCTGTGAAGGTTGCTTAGGTTCCTGCAGTTACTGCTGCACTCGCTTTGCAAGAGGACATCTAAATAGTTATCCAATTTCAGATATTGTAAAGGAAGCAAAACAAGCCATTGAAGATGGCTGTGTTGAAATTGAGCTTACCGCTCAAGACACTTCTGCATTTGGTAAGGATACTGGTGAAAAGCTATCTGACTTGATTAAGGAAGTGGCTAGTTTAGATGGTGATTTTAAAGTTCGTGTTGGAATGATGCACCCTAAGAACATAGGAAATGACCTTGAGAATCTGATTGATGCATTTAAGATGGAAAAGGTATATAATTTCATCCATTTGCCTATTCAATCTGGCAGTGATGCAGTCTTGAAGCATATGAGAAGAAATCATACTGTTGAGGATTACAAGAAGATTGTCTATAGATTCAAGGAGGAAATCCCAAACCTTACATTAGCTACAGATATCATTATCGGCTATCCTACAGAAACTGAAGAGGATTTCTTGATGACTGCAGACTTGATTGAAGAGATCAAATTCAATCTGATTCATTTATCCAAGTATCAGCATAGGGAAGGTGCAAGTTCATCTGATCTTCCAAATATTCCATTTGAAGACATGAAGAGAAGGTCCAAAATTCTCTCTGATATTAAATTTGGAATTATTGAAGAGGAAAACAAATGCCTAAAAGGTCAGGAATTAAATGCATTGGTCGTTGGAAAAGGTTCTAAAGGCGGTTTCATTGCTAAAACAGATTCCTATATTCCAGTGGTTGTTCAGGATGTTGAATTGGGTGAATTTATAAAAGTTCATATTGATGAGACAACTGGAACTTATTTGATTGGTCATAAAGTTTAATTCTTTTTTAATTTTTGTTTAATATTTACCTAATTATTTTTTATTTTTCTTTTGATTGTTGATTTTTTAAATTTACTTTTTAAAAATTTTTTTCTTTTATTTTTTTCTTATTTTCCCTTTATGAAATTAATATTTCCTTAATTATTTTTTTAAGGATTTTTTTCAAATTATTATTGCTTTTACACGAAGATTTTCATTATTTTCTAATTTAGAAAATTCTTAGAAAATTTTGATAAAAAACTCTTTTAAAATTGATTATTTTTTAAAATAACTTTTAATTCATCTTGTATTTTTATTTTAAAGACTAATTTATCTTTTATTTTGCTTTTAAAGAAAAATTTCTTTCATTGCTTTTTTTAAAGACTATTTGTTATTTATTTGCTAAAATAAAGATATTTGGCTTTTTATTTAAAGAATTAAGAGTTTTTAAAAGGTTTAATTTTTAAGAGTTCTATGGCTTTAAAATATCCATTTTTCATATATTTTTTATTAAATTTTTTTAATAAGTTTTAATATTTCTCATTATTAAAAAATCTATATTTTTATACCTATTTTTTGGATAATAAGTGATTTAATGGCCTTAAAAAAACAAAACATTTATATACTAGGTAAAACACACTTTCAATTGGAGGTGAAAATATGAGTGAATTACCAATCGCACCTGTCGGTCGTATCTTAAAAAATGCTGGCGCACAAAGAATTAGTGATGATGCAAAAGTTGCATTAGCTGAAGCTCTTGAAGAAAAAGGTGACGAATTAGCTAAAAAAGCAGTTAATTTCGCACGCCACGCTGGTAGAAAAACCGTAAAAGCTGAAGATATCAAATTAGCAATCAAATAATTTTGTTATCTCTAGTTTTTAACTGTTAACTATTGGCCAAGATCTTTATTGGCCAATTATTTTTTTTTAAATTTTTATACTATTTTTATCTATTTATGCTATTTTTATCTGTTTCTTATACTATTTTTCCTACTTATGTACTATTTTGATCCATATTCTGATTTTTTTTCAATTAATTTTTCCATTAAGTTTATAAGTAATTATTAACATATCTTAATATGTCTATCATTTTAGAAGATAGGCTCTAGACATCGGTATTTTAAATTTTCGTTAATAAAAAGAGTGATTTTTAGAATGGAATTTTCCAATTTAAATTTCAAAATATCTTGATTTAGAAACATTTATATATAATTATAAACATATTTTAATGAGTAAGAAGGACCGGTGGTCTAGGGGTATGATACCGCCTTGACATGGCGGTGATCACGAGTTCGAATCTCGTTCGGTCCATTTGCCGTAGTAGTTCAGTTGGGAGAACGCCAGACTGAAGATCTGGATGTCGCTGGTTCAAGTCCGGCCTACGGCACTTTTTTTATCTAGGAATATTTAGTTTTATTCTATACGAACTATTTTTAAAAAGAAAAAAATAATAAATTATAAAAATTTATTATATGAGTCTTGGACCGGTTTTTTGATTAGGATCCACTTTCTGATTATCAAGCACATGATTAAGTTGATCCATAATGATGTGTCCAGAGGAGGTTCCAATCTTGGTTACCCCTGCAGCTAATACGTTATTTGCTAATTTATAGTTGTCTATTCCGCCAGCTGCTTTCATGTCAAGATGAGGCGCATTCTTTTTCATGATTCTTAGGCTTTCCATTAAAGAGTGGAAATGCTGTTTTCCATTGAATCCACTTGAGGTTTTAACGAAATCTGCTCCACCTTCTTCACACATTCTGGAAGCTCCTGCCATTTCATCTTCATTGAGAAGCGGATTTTCAATAATTACTTTAAGAATGTGGTCTCCGATAGCATCTTTCACTGCTCTGATATCATTTTTAACGTATTCAAAATCACGTTCTTTAATTGATGGGATATTTGCCATCATATCGATTTCATCTGCACCGTCTGCAATTGCAGCTTTAGCTTCTGCCACTTTTCCTTCAGTGTTTCCAGCACCTAATGGGAAGTCAATAACAGTTACCACTTTCATGTCGGTGTCTTTCAATTCTTCTTTTGCTAATTTAACAAAATGAGGTAAAACTACAACTGCATAAAAAGGATATTCCTTAGCTTTTGCGAAGAATGCTTTCATTTCTTCAACGGTTGCAGTATTATCTAAATGAGTAAATTCAATAGCTTTTGCAAGTTTTTCAGCTTTGTTGATCATTTAAGTCATCTCCCTATTTTTAAAACGATTCTAATCTCCAATAAAATTAATTCAGTAATTAATTAAATTTTAATCTCCAATAAATATAATTTCATGAATTCTAATTCAAGAATTTTCTATTTTAATTCATGAATTAGGATTAAATCAATATTAGTTTTATATCTATATAATAGTTAGTTTAACTTCAAACTATATAATACTTTTGACTTGTTTGATTGTTTCAATTTTTGATATTCTTTTAATAAAACAAAATTTGAAACTCTTATTTAAACTAATTTTTTAGCCATATAAGGACCTTTGCGTTCATAACCGAATTTACGGTAATAGTTTCTGGCTCCAATTCCGCTGATGATTAAAAGCTCTTCCTTGTTTTGGTCAATGCTTATCTCTTCAGCACGCTTCAATAGCTTTTCACCAAATCCTGTGTGCTGTCCGATATTGTTACCTTTCTGACCGATTTTTATCATGTTTCCATAAACATGCAATTCACGCACAATAGCTGTTTTATCATCAATCTCTTCTCTATGTGCTTTTTCAGAAGGCATTCTTAATCTTAGGAATCCTGCAAGGGTCTCTTCATTCTTATCTTCAATGGATAGGAAGTGTTCCCTTCCTTCTGTTGCAATATAATCCTCTTCAAATAATTTATAATCATCAATTGAATACTCTTCCTTGGTCTTTTTATGGCCTATTTCCCTGCATCTAATGCATTGGCAATTAATCTTTTCTTCTTCAAGACGGTTGTAGACAAGTTCTCCAAGGTTGGATTTCTTAACCCCATCTTCAATTAATGTAGATGGGATATCCCTTTGTATTCTCATTGTCCTTACCCATTTCGGCAAGATCTTTTTGATTTGAACTATCAAGTCAACAGCCTCTTCATCACTGTATGGTCTGTATTTGCCTTCTTTCCATAATTTGTGAAGCTCACTTCCATCTGTAACAAGGCAAGGATAAATCTTAAGCATGTCTGGCTTGAAGTTCTCATTTGTGAAAATGGTTTTAAACATTTCCAAATCTTTTTCTGGGCATTGCTCTATTCTAGGTTCATCCCTTGCAAGAGGGAAAAGCCCAGGCATCATGTGCATAGCCACTTTCACTCCAGAATCCCTTAGAATCCTGTTTGCTTCAATGACATCCTCAACTGTATGCCCTCTTTTAATCTTTTCATAGATGTGATTATGAATGGTTTGAACACCTAATTCAACCCTTGTAACTCCCATATTCAACATTCTGTCAACATGAGGTTCCTTACAGTAGTCTGGTCTGGTTTCGAATGTCATTCCAATGCATCTTACTTTAGAGCTTTCGTTAATTCTTTGAATGTCATCTATAAGCACATAATCATTTGGCGGATATGTCTTAAGGGCATTGTTGCTATATGGAGGATACTTTAAAAGGTCTTCCTTATTGAATGATTCAATATCTCCAATTTCACTTATGTTTTCAAGAATCACTCCAAAGTCGCTCATTGCCTTTAGGCATTGTGAAACGAACCATTCCTGATAGCATATGTCCTTTGAAGGGAAGGTTCCTCCCATGATGATGAGTTCAACCTTATCGATTGGATGGCCTACCTTGTGCAATTGCTTAAGACGGTTGTAGCACTGGACATATGGATGGAACTTGAACATCCTTCCTCTAAGTGCTGCAGGTTCCTCTCCAGTATAGCTTGGAGGTGCAATGTCACTTTCAGGGCAATAGTAGCATCTTCCGTGAGGACATTGGTGCGGATGGCACATAACTGCAACGATTGCCACTCCAGAGATTGTTCTGGTTGGTTTCTTTCTTAAGAGATTTGAAACGATTTTCTTCTCTTCAAGGCTTGCATGTTCAAGGATTACAGAATTGCTCATAAATTTCTTTAGATTCCTATCTCTACAGAGCTGTCTTTTTTCCACTTCAAGCTCACGGCGAGTAGTTATCTTTCCATTTATGATATCCTCGATGATAATTCGACATGCTTCTTCCATTAAGTTCACCATATAAATTTTTCAATATTTTTTTAAGATTCAATTTGTTTTCTTATTAATATATTATATTGCTTTTAAAATATTAATTTATTTTCATATATTAATAAATCTTATTACCATTAAAAAAATATTTAGATAAGTTTATATAATTTTCATTTCATATTCTTAAATAATGGGAATTATGAAATGCCATAATTTCATGAAATTAATAATTGAGGTAATAAAATGAAAATTAAACAATTATTAGGTATGATGGCTTTAGATGCTAACGCAAATGAAGTAGGTAAAATTGATGATGCTGAATTTGATCCTCAAGAAGGTAAAATCAATGCAATAACCATTGTCCTTAAGAAAAACTTTATCTCTTCCAACAAAATCGAAATTGACTTTGAAGATGTAAAAAGCATTGGAGATTACGTTTTATTAGATAAGGAAATCAACAAAGAAGCTGCAATTGAAGAAGCTGAAAAAGCTAAAGATGCTAAAGAAGAAGTGGAAGAAGTTGAAGCTGAAATTGTTGAAGATGAAGCAGGAGCTGAAGAAGAGGCTGAAGAAGCAGCTGAAGTGGAAATAGATTAAATTTAAATTTTCATTTATTTTCTTCTTTGAAGACTTTATTAAAACCTATTGGTGATAATATGAGTTTTTGTGATATTCGAGGAGAAACAATTGATGTAGGCACTTTTATAAGATACACAGGTACTGGTACCATAAGCAAAGTTGTTGAATTGAAAGAAGAAGACAATGAGCAATGGGTAAAATTAGATGAACCTGCCTTATGGTATGCTGCCGATTCTTTAGAAGTTGTTAATGAAAAAGACATCATTGATTCAGAAAACCTTGATAAGGACACTCTTGAACAAGTCAAGGACATTAAGGAAGGCTATGAAGAACTCAATGCCAACTTAAATGATATTCAAGGTTGTGAAGGTGGAGGATAATTCTCCTCTTTCTTTATTTTTTCTTTTTTTTAAAATTTTTTTATTATTGAAATCAAAATATATCTATTTTTCAATTTTTTCATATATTTTTTTAGATTTATTTTTTTAAATATTGAAGATATAATTATTTAATAATTATGTGAGATTTTT
>JAEEWY010000058.1 GCA_016291275.1 Methanobrevibacter sp.
ACAGATATATTAACCAATAAATTTTTATAATTTTCATCAATTTTTAGATTTTTTGAGCAAAATTTTTAGCTATTTTTTCAGATCTTATTTTGATTGAAAATAATTAAAAATTAAAAATTTTTTCAATTTTTTATCCTTTTTCATTTATTCCCATTGTATATTACTCTTTTTTAGATTTTTATACTATTTTTCCATTTATTTTTACTAAAAATATCAATAACTTTATATATTTCTTTAAATATAAACAGTATTAAGGTAAAATAATCTATATTTTATTAAAATTAGTTATTTTAAATTGAGTGTTTTTATAAAAAAACTAAAACACGAATCATACCTTCAATCATTTTTATAAAATTTATCGGTGAAAATATGGAAAATGCTGTTGCTAAACCTAATACTCATAGAAGAGAAGAAAAATTATGGAGTGAAATTAAAAGCTATCAAGTAGCTACTAATAATGCTCGTATTTTAGGAGTGCTTGATGAGTTAATTATTAATGAAAAAACTGGTAAAATCGTGGATATTGCAGTAAAAGTAGAAGCTGGCCGTAATATTCATGTAAAAGGTGCAAAACGTAGAGGAGATTTATTATTAATCCCATTCACCAAAATAGAAAAAGTTGGAGAATTTATTATTGTAACTGAATAATTTTTCTAATTTTCACTTTTTTTATTTTTTATTTTTTCATTACACTTAATTTAAATCACACTTAATTTAACTATTTTTAATTGATTTAGTCTATTTTTTCTAATTTTTATTTTATCTAAACTATTTTTATATTATAAGATTTTTTAATTTTTTCACGTTCATAAATCTTATTTTTAACTATTTTTTTAAGTAAATAATTTCAGTCTGAAAGTTATTTCTTAAAAGTTTGTTTCAAATGTTAAGTTATTTATATTATAAAAATAATATAATAATTGTTATATGATAAAAAAAATTTGATTTTTTTTATTAGAATTTTATTTAAAAAAATTAGCATGGATTAAAAATTAATACTAATTAAATTAAACTTGTAATTTAAATCGATAAGGGTTTGATACAATGTTGCTTGAAGTAAAAGATTTAGTTGTTGAAGTAGAGGGTAAACGTGTCTTAAATGGCGTAAACCTTGCTATAAGAGAAGGGGAAACCCATGTGCTTTTAGGTCCGAATGGTGCAGGGAAAAGTACATTATTCTTAACTATCTTGGGATTCCCAAAATATGAAGTTGTAGAAGGATCCATCCTATTCAATGGGGAGGACATCACTAATTTAACCACTACTGAAAGAGTTCAAAAAGGGCTTGGAGTAAGTTTCCAAAACCCTCCAGCTATTCGTGGAGTTAGTGTAAGGGACTTGTTGAAATTTGAATCCAAGCAAGATCCAGATGAAGAATTGAATCCAAGAATGCAAGAGCTTGCTAAAAAATTAAAATTCAGTGATGAATTCTTAGACAGAGATGTTAACAGAGGATTTTCTGGAGGGGAAGTTAAAAGGTCTGAAATTCTCCAATTGCTTGCTCAAGGACCGCTTTTCACTATGTTTGATGAACCGGACTCCGGTGTGGATATTGAAAATGTGGAATTGTTAGCTGGCGAATTGAATGTTTTATTGGATAAGGATAAAAAACCTGGTCAAAGGAGAAAGGCAGGGTTGCTTATCACTCACTTAGGTTACATTTTGAATTTTGTTAAAGCAGATAAGGCACATGTATTGATGCATGGTGTAATTGCTTGTTCTGGTGACCCAGATGAAATTTTAGAAGACATTAGAAAAGAAGGATTTAAAGGATGTGTTGGTTGTGCAGAATGTAACTCATGATGCTGAAAAGGCTAAAGATAAAAAGGCAGCGTTAGGTACAGATGTTGTCATTGAAAACTTCACTACAGAGGATATTAATGCTTTTGATGTAATTGATGACTTAAAAGATATTGACAAGAAAACTCAAAAGACTATCCTAAAAGTAGGGGTAGATGCTAATTCTGAAGAAAGAGCAGGTTCTTTTGTTCAAATGGATCAATCAAATATCTTTTCACATTCAATATCTGATTCCATTGAACTTATGAACTTAGGTGTTGCATTGGATAAGCATTCCTGGTTGAAGGATTACTTGTGGAAAGCTGTAAAACCTGATGTTGATAAATACACTGCACAATGTGCATTACAAGAATCTGAAAATGATGCATATAGTGGTTATTTTGTCAGATCATTACCTGGAACCAAGGAAATTTTCCCAGTTCAAGCCTGTATGTTCATTGCAGATCAAGACGTTATGCAAACTGCTCACAATATTGTTATTGCTGAAGAGAATTCAGAGCTTCACCTTATCACTGGTTGTGCAACTGGCGATGACATTTCATCTGCACTTCACGTAGGTGTTTCTGAAATTTACATCAAGCCGGGTGCAAAAGTCACTTTCACTATGGTCCACAACTGGGCAGAACAAGTGGAAGTACGTCCAAGAACTGCAATTTATCAGGAAAAGAACAGTACTTACATCAATAATTACATTTTAACCAGTCCTGTAAAATCCATTCAGTCTTATCCTACTACCTACTGTAATGGTGAAAATGCAAGGGCATTATTCCAAAGTATTCAAAGCGGTATCAATGACTCAATTATTGATATGGGTTCAAGGGCTATTTTGAATGCACCAAATACCAGTGCTGAAATCATTTCCCGTTCTGTTGCTAATGATAATTACAGAATTTATTCAAGAGGACATTTATCTGGAAATGTTCCTAATGTAAAAGGACACTTAGAATGTCATGGTTTGGTTTTAGATGACAATTCATCCATCTATGCAGTTCCAGAACTTGAAGCAAATGCTGCAAACCTTGAAATGTCTCACGAAGCGGCAGTTGGTCAAATTGATGAAGAAGAGATCTACTACTTGACTTCAAGAGGATTGACTGAAGAGGAAGCGGCTTCCATGATTGTTAGAGGTTTCTTAAGCATGGACATCACTGGATTGCCAGATGAATTAGCTGCTGAAACTCAAAAAATGATTGACATGAGTTTAGATGGAATGTAGTTCAAACTTTTTGAAAAAGTTTGAACAAAATATTTTCACAGTTGGGAGTAATTTACTCTTAACTTTTCTCTTTTTATTTTTCTATTTTTTTACTAATTTTTTTAGTAATTTTTTTAATTATTTTTTAACTATTTGTTTTTAAATTTTTTTTAAAATTTTTTTCACATATTTTTAATTTTCATAAGTTTTTTTTAAATTTTCAATTTTTCAAAAATTACTTAAATTCTTTTATTTAGGCATTCCTTAATTTTAAGCCATTTTTTCAAATTTTATTCTTGGTTATAAAAATTGTTTTGGTGGTTTAAAACTTAATTTATTTTTATTTAAATTCCTCATTTTAAATTTTAGTAAAATTGATTAGTTTTTTCTTGATTTTTATCAGTAAAAATGGTTATTTTCCAATAATATTTCGTATAAATAAAAATAAATTTTTTGGCTATGTAATATCTTTTTTAAAAAAAGTATTATAGTATATAAATCTTGTGTATTTGCTTTCCAAGTAACCTTTATATTTAATCTTTAATATAATATATAATCAGTACATTAATGTTAAGCTGAGCTAGCTCATTAGCGTACGATGATTTGAGATTAAGGTATGCCTTAACATACTTTAATATAGATTTGAAAAACTTTTTTAAAAAAGAAATTAGATTGAAATCTATAACTTTAAAAATTTTGATTTGGTTTTTAAAGTTAAAACGGAATTCTTGAATTTTTTGATTTGGATTCAAGAAGGTAATCTATTAAGATTTTGATTTGGATCTTTATAGATTAAAAATAGTGAAAACTATTTAGGTTGAATATCTCAATTATTTCAATTTTAATAAAGTTTAATATTTTCAATCGGTATTAAATGAGTTGAATTGTATTAGTTTTGATTTGATAATATGGTTCAATGATTATTAGGTTGAAATAGTTGGATGAGTCTTAGATTAAATTAAATTTTTTTTAGGACTATAAACTAAAATTTTAATAGAGGAGGATAAACTCTATGTCTGAAGATATAAAAATTGTAATGTTTTGTTGTAACTGGTGTTCCTATGGTGGAGCAGATACTGCAGGTACTGCAAGAATGCAATACCCACCTAACATTCGTGTTATTAGAGTAATGTGTTCTGGAAGAATTGACCCTCAGTTTATTTTGAAAGCATTCAGAGACGGTGCTGATGGTGTATTCGTAGCAGGATGCCACATGGGTGACTGCCACTACGATGCAGGTAACTATAAACTTGACAGAAGAATGAGATTAGTTTATAAATTAGTCGAAGATATGGGAATCGGAAGAGAAAGAGTCCACCACGACTGGATTTCTGCTTCTGAAGGAGAAAAATTCGCTAGTTCTGTAAAAATGATGGTAAACAGAATTAAAGATTTAGGACCTTCCCCATTAAAAGCACAATTAGATGCTGAAGGATAAATTTAAATGGAGGATTATTTATGGCAGATAAAGCTAAAGTAGGAACTATGTGGCTCGGAGGTTGTTCCGGTTGTCACTTATCCATTGCGGACTTTCACGAATCTTTATTAGATGTTTTAGAATTAGCACAATTCGAATTCTCACCAGTATTATGTGATACTAAATATGATGAAGTACCTGAATTAGATGTACTCATTGTAGAAGGTGGAATTAGAAACGAAGAAAACAGAGAATTAGCAGAAATGTTAAGAGAAAAAGCTGGCCTCGTTATTGCATACGGTACTTGTGCTGCTTACGGTGGTATCCCTGGTCTCGGTAACTTACACACTGTAGAAGAATTAACTACTGAAGGTTACATTAACTCTTGCAGTACTGTAAACCCAGAAGGAATCATTCCTAACGAAGATGTACCAACCTTAGAAAGCAGAGTAAGACCATTAGGTGAAGCAATTCAAGTTGACTTAATGATCCCTGGTTGCCCTCCAAAATCTGACGTAGTAGCAGAAGCTATTCTTACCTTATTAAACGGAGGAACTATCGAATTACCAACCACTAACCTTTGTGAAGTATGTCCTAGAGAAAAACCACCTGCTGGACTCGCTATGGACTTCATTAAAAGACAATTTGAAGTTGGTAAACCAGAAGATGATTTATGTTTAATTGCTCAAGGTTTAGTATGTATGGGACCTGCAACCGTATCCTTATGTGGTGCACAATGCCCAAGTATTGCTATCCCATGTAGAGGTTGTTACGGACCTACCGCTAAAGTAAACGATGCAGGTGCAAAAATGATTTCTGCGATTGCATCTGACTACGGTATTAACGAAGATAAAACCGTAGACCCTGAACAAGTAGCTGACCAATTAGATGATATTGTAGGTACTTTCTACACTTACACTTTACCAGCTGCTTTAGTCCCTGCTAAAATGCAAAAAGGAGGAAAATAATATGGTAAAACTTACTATGGAACCTGTAACTCGTATTGAAGGTCACGCAAAAATTACTGTACACCTTGACGAAGCAGGAAATGTAGAAGACACTAGATTACATGTTATGGAATTTAGAGGATTCGAAAAATTCTTACAAGGACGTCCAGCTGAGGAAGTACCTCGTATCGTACCTAGAATCTGTGGTATTTGTGATGTACAACACCACTTAGCAGCTGCTAAAGCTGTTGACCAAATCTATGGATTTGATGATGATGAAATCTTACCTGCTGCTTACAAAATGAGAGAATTAATGAACTGGGGATCTTTCATGCACTCTCACGCTCTCCACTTCTACTTCTTAGCAGCACCTGATTTAGTCATTCCTGACGGAACTAGAAAAACTAGAAACGTTTTCCAAATTATCCAAGATATGCCAGAAGTTGCTTTACAAGCTATTAAAATCAGAAGAAACGGTTTAGATATTGTATCTGCAACTGGTGGTCGTCCAATTCACCCAACTTCCTCTACTCCTGGTGGTATTTCCACTGAATTAGATGAAGAAACTCAAGCTGACTTATTAGCAAAAGCTAAAGAAAACGTAGAATTAGCACAAGCTACTATTGAATTAGCAGTACCTATCTTAGAAGAAAAAATTGACTTAGTCAAAACCTTAGGATACTTCGGTGACACCCGTCACTGTGGTATTGTAACCAAAGATGGTGACTGGGACGTATACAACGGTAAAGTAAGAATAAAAGACAAAGACGGTTCTATCTACACTGAATATAACAACCTTGAATACAAAGATATTGTTGCTGAACACGTAAAACCTTACTCCTGGTTAAAATTCCCTTACATTAAGGAATTAGGATACCCAGAAGGTATTTACAGAGTAGCACCATTATCCCGTATTAACGTTTGTGACAAAATGCCTGATGCAGCTCCTTTAGCACAAGGTGCTTTAGAAGACTTCAGAGACAGATTCGGTTACGCACAATACCCATTATTATTCCACTGGGCAAGATTAATCGAATTATTAGCTTCTGCTGAAATGGCTGTTGACGCATTAGAACAAGACTTATCCGGTGACAAATTCCCAGATGCATTAGAAAGAACTGCTGGTGAAGGTGCAGGTATTGTAGAAGCTGCTCGTGGTACTTTAATCCACCACTACACAACTGATGACGAAGGTTTAATCACCCAAGCAAACATCATTGTAGCAACTATCCAAAACAACCCTGCAATGGAAATGGGTATTCAACAAGTAGCTAAAGATTACATCAAACCTGGTGTAGAAGTAGATGACAAAATTTTCAACTTAATGGAAATGGTTATCAGAGCTCACGACCCATGTTTATCTTGTGCTACCCACACTATGGATAGCCAAATGAGATTAGCTACTGTAGAAGTATATGACAGTGAAGGAAATATGATTAAAAAAATCTAACTTTGGAGTGTTAAAATGATAGTATTCAATGAAAATAGCTGTATTAAATGTGGAGCATGTGAAGGCGTTTGTCCTACAGCAGCTATTGAAGTAGGCGATCATATCGTTTACTGTGATACTTGTAACGAAGAACCTAAATGTGCAGAAGTCTGCCCTAACGGTGCTTTACAAGTAGAAGACATAGCTATTGATGAAGAAGGAAACACTCAAGTTAGATTAATCTTTAACAAAACCAAATGTGATGAATGTGGAGATTGTGTAGACGCATGTCCTTCCAAAACTCTTAAATTAGATGCAGAAGATTCTCAACTCCTCAAAGGATTCTGTGTAATGTGTCAAAAATGTGTTGACATTTGTCCTGTAGACGTTATCGGAGTTCCTGGAGTAAAAGAACCTGCAAGTAGAGTTATTGAACCAGAAGGCCGTGTATACATTGATGATTGTAAAGGATGTGGCGTATGTGTAGCTGAATGTCCTGTTGATGCAATCACCTTATCTGCTTACGGAGAACCTATCGAAGTAGATGAAGACAAATGTATCCAATGTGGAGTATGTTCACAATCCTGTCCATGGAACGCAATTTTCATCGCAGAAAATGCAAACCCTGCTAAACGTACTAAAAACATGAAATCATTCACTTTAGACGCTGAAGCATGTATCGGTTGTAATTCCTGTGTTGACATTTGTCCTGGAAGTTTCATCACTCCTAAATCTGACTTGACTGTAGAACTTCCACAAGCATGTGCTGCATGTGGTCTTTGTGTAAATGTATGTCCTGTAGATGCAATTGACTTAGATGTTGAATATGGAGCATCTAAATTCAGTGCTTCTGAAGGTATTTGTTGGGACGAAGAAAAATGTCTCTATGATGGTGGTTGTGCTTTAAAATGTCCTACTGAAGCTATAAAAGTAGTTACCAAAAGAGGAATGGAAGTACCTTCCCGTCAGAAAGATATGGGCGAACAATCTTTCACCATGTGTGTAAGATGTGGTGCATGTGCTAACGTATGTCCTAACGACGCATTAATCTTAGACTATGTAGACAAAGAAATTGATGGTGAAGTAGTATCTAGAGATAGAATTATCTTCAACCCATCTAAATGTGACGAATGTGGAGAATGTATTGACGCATGTCCATACGATATGTTACACAAAGCATACAAAGTTAACTTACCTATTGCTGGATTCTGTACTCTCTGTGAACAATGTCTCGAAAAGTGTACTCCAGAAGCTCTCAACTTAAAATAGATAAGTTACAAACACAAAACAAAATTAAACCTAAATATTTAGGTATAAGGCACTTAACATGGGGTTAAGTGCCTTTTTTTATTTACTTTTTTTACTAGATTTTATTTCCAGTCTTATTTTCTAACTAAAATTCTTTACTAATTTTAATCAAATTTATTAAATATTAAATTAAATATTAAATTAATTAGAAATTAATTAAAAATCAATTATAACATTATAATTAGTTTAATTAAAAATTTTAATCATTATAGAAAATTGTTTCAAATTTAATTATTTTAAAAATACTCGTGATTTTATGTTTGATTTAGTTTTAAAAAATCTAAGGTTATTGGATTATTCTGATTGTGTGTCTATAGCTATTGAAGATGGCAAGATAGCTAAAATATCAAAATCTTCAATTGAAGGAGATAAGGAAATTGACCTTAATGGACAGTTAGTCTTGCCAGGTCTCATTGATCCTCATGTTCATTTTAGAGATCCTGGATTGACATATAAGGAAGATTTCAAAACAGGGTCCATGGCAGCAGCTCATGGAGGATTTACATTTGTTATGGATATGCCTAACACTGTTCCAAAAACCAATACCTATGAATCGTTTAAGTAAAAGC
>JAEEWY010000059.1 GCA_016291275.1 Methanobrevibacter sp.
TGTGTACCACCTGTTACACCTGCCAAGAAAGATGTCCTAGAAGTGTAAAAATTGTAGACATCATCAAAATGGCACGTAACGAAGCAGCTAAAGCTGGATACATGGCAGATGCTCACAAAGCAACTGGTTCCTATGTAATTAAATTCGGTCACGGTGTACCAATTAACGACAAAACCAAAGAATTAAGAAAAGCTATTGGACTTGACGAATTACCTCCAACTGTACATGCTTTCCCTGAAGCATTAGAAGAAGTACAAAAAATCTGTGCAGCATGTGAATTCGACAAATTAATCGGTTTCAACATGGAAAAAGGAGAATTAGAATAGATTTATTAAGGAGTTATTATTATGGAGATTGCATATTTCTTAGGTTGTATTATGAACAACCGTTATCCTGGTATCGAAAAAGCAACTAGAATCTTATTCGATAAATTAGACATTGAATTAAAAGACATGGAAGGAGCTTCTTGTTGTCCTGCACCTGGTGTATTCGGATCCTTTGACCAAACCACTTGGGCAACTATTGCAGCACGTAACCTCGCTATTGCAGAAGAAATGGGTGCAGAAATTATGACCGAATGTAACGGTTGTTTCGGTTCCTTACGTGAATGTGACCACTTATTAAAAGAAAACCCAGCTAAAAAAGAAGAAATTAACGCTATTTTAGCTGAAACCACTGACAAACAATACAAAGGTGAAACCAAAGTAAGACACATGGCAGAAATTTTATACAATGACGTAGGTCTTGACAAATTATCTGAAATGTTCACCAAAGACTTAGGTATTAACGTTGCAGTACACTACGGATGTCACTTCTTAAAACCTACCGCAGAAGTAGGTATCGAAGAATCCGCAGAAAACCCAACCATCTTAGACGAATTAGTAGAAATCACTGGTGCTAAATCTGTACCTTACAAAAACAAAATGATGTGCTGTGGTGCAGGTGGAGGTTTAAGAGCTAGAGATATTGATGTAACCTTAAGTTACACCAAAGAAAAACTCGACGCTATGGCTGAAGCTGGTGTAGATGCTATTGTAGAAGTTTGTCCATTCTGTCACTTACAATTCGATGTAGGTCAAACTGAAGTTAACGCAAAATACGGAACTGACTTCGCATTCCCTGTAATGCACTTAGCTCAATTATACGGATTAGCTATGGGATTAAGCGCAGACGAATTAACTTTCGATGCACAATTAATCGACGCAACTCCAGTTCTCGAAAAATTAGAATAAGTAGTTTAATTACTACTTATCATTTTCTTTTTTTTTAAACAATTCTTTTAGTTCGCATATATGCTAATAATTAAAATAGCTATTTTTTCATGTTTTTAATCGATCAATGATTTAGAATAATTAGTAATTAGTAAACTGATTTAATAAAATTGAATTATTACATTGTATAAAAATTATTAGTATAATAATAAACTATATTAATTACTATAACTAAAAATATATTCATATAATTTAATAATATGAAAATTATATGAGATTTGGATAATATTAAACTAGTTTTGCTGGTATGATTACTGGTCTTACTAGATGATTTTAATAAATTAAGAATTTGGAGAAATAATATGTTTATTGCAATTTTAGGCGGAATATTTAAATTTAAAGACCTTCCTGAAGAATACGGTCCTTATGTACAATTTAAAGCAGCTATTGAAGGTAGAGATGAAATTGATGATAATGATGAAATCGCTATTTTAGACATTACCGGTACCGGTAGTCATCACGTTCTCTTTTTAGACAAATACAATAACCTTAATGAAATCAAAAGAGAGTTAAGAGAAGCAGATGCAAAAGTTAATGTTACTACCTTAAAAATATTGGAAGGACATTTATGAGTACATTGCCTATAGAACAATCCTGGTTGGTTATAGCTAACCTTTCTTCAGAATTACACAAGAAAGGCATTCCAATTCCAAAGGAATTGAATAAGGATTTAGGTTTGGTCAAATCCCAAATTGGGTTTTACAAGAAAGACCCTTCTCATCCAGATATGATCAATGAGATGGCTAAAGCGGACATGTCCTTAAATGAAATTCAAGGAGTATTGCTTTCTCTTGCAGAGAGTTATGACAAGGAATTCTATGAGGAATGGTTAGATAAGCTTCAAAGAGCAAATAGGGGAGAAGAGATCTTTAAGATTTCAGATACCCAATCTAGATTCATTCAAAATGTTCCTCCAGGATTATCATATGCAAAGATTACTTTAAGAAATCCAATTGCAGAAGATAGAGTGCAGGAAATAGCTGAATATTATGGACTTATAATGGAATTTGACACCGATTCAACAATTGCATTGTATGGTGAAAAATCAAATATCCAATTGGCTTTAAAGGAAATGGCTCCATTTTTCGCTGAATAAACATAATATAAAATGAATATTCTTTTTTTAAATTATTTTTTATAATTATAATTTTATGTAATTTTAAAGTTTTAAGGACGTTTTAAAATGAAAATTTTAGCAATTAGTGATGTACACGGTAAAAAGAGTGAAAGCTTAATCAATTACTTAAAACAAAATGATGATATTTCTTTAGTATTGATTGCTGGAGATATTACAGATTTCAGCATTACTGAATTTGAACCGTTAAGTTTTGTAAAACCATTCATCGATGAAATCGTTGAAGAATGTAATGTGGATGTATTTGCAATTCCAGGTAACTGTGACCCTGCAGGAATCTGTAATGCAATTAAGGAAAGCGGTCCTGATGAAAGACCTGCATTCTGTTTGCATAACCAATTGATAGCTTATGAAAATGTGGTTATCATGGGTTATGGAGGATCCAATCCTACTCCATTCAACACTCCTGGAGAAATCGATGATGACAAGATTTATCGCCATGTATATGAGCTTTTAGCTGAGTATGATTATATTGGAAACGATGAAGTCCCTAGAGTAACCATTTTGCTTACTCATGCACCTCCATATGACACTAAAGCGGACACCATTGAAAGCGGTGCTCATGTAGGAAGTCAAGGTGTTAAAAAGCCTATTCATGAATTCCAACCTAACATAAACATCTGTGGTCATGTACATGAGGCATGTTCCATTGACATGATAGGAAATACCACTGTTGCAAACCCAGGAAGACTTGAAGAGGGTCATGCAGTTTTAATTGAAGTGGATGAAAACGCTATGTATACTATAGGAATTGTTTCCTTGGAGTAAATTTACTCCTTTTCTTATTTTTTATTTATCTGAATTTTCTAAATAATTTTAGATTTTTATTTTTCCAAAATTTTTCTATTTTTTATTATTTTTAACTATTTTTTACAATATTTTCATGTTTTCATTTTCATACAAAAATCAAATATAAAAATTTATAAAATGTTAATAGTAAATATTATTAATAATTAAAGACATATCTATATTTTCAAAATTTAACTATTTTTGCTTTTATTTAGTATGGGCTTTAAATAAGATAATTTAATGCTTATTTTTTTATTTATCAGTGAATTAATAGTTAAATGATGAAAAAACAGTTTATAATTCTTTGAATTATGTCAATTAAGGTGTGATTTTATGATTCTAGTTCGTCGAGAACTTAAAGGGAAAGTATATACTGAACCCTTTTCAAAAGGGATTCTTTCACGTACACTTATACGTGCAGAATTAAATCCCAGCAAAGCTTATGAAATAGCTAACAAGATAGAATCAGACCTGATGGAAAATGACATCTCTTCAATCACCACTGATGATATAGTTAAAAGAATTGTTGATTTGTTGGAGAAAGAAGATCCTTTAATTGCTGAAAACTATCTGAATTGGAGAAAGATACGAAAGACAGATGCCCCATTGATAATTTTAATTGGAGGTGTTTCTGGTGTCGGAACTTCATCCATATCATATGAGATATCCAGAAAATTGGGTATTGAAAGTATGATCAATACAGACATGATTAGAGAAGTTATGCGTAAGATTGTATCCAAGGAATTAAGTCCTGTAATTCATCAATCTTCATTCATTGCTCATGAAGCATTGAGAGTGGCTCCTCCACAGGAATTCGATTACGTTTTGGCAGGTTTTAAAGACCATGTTGGAACTGTAAGCGTTGGTGTGGAAGCTGTTATTGAAAGGGCATTGACTGAAGGTATAAGCATAATCATTGAAGGTGTGCACATTGTCCCTGGATTTATCCGAAAAGACCTGATGGAAAAGGATAATGTATTGATGTTTGTATTGTCTCTTGAAGATGAGGAAATGCATAAAAGCAGGCTTTATTCACGATGCAGTGATGGATGGGCCCATAGGTCCCTGCAGAAGTATTTGGATAACTTCGATGCAATCAGAAAAATCCAAAAGTACATTAAAGATCAAGGAAATAAGGAAGGAGTTCCTGTTATTGAGAATATAGATAGAATAACCACTATAGATTTTATAATTAATTCAATCGCTGAAACTTATGGAGGTTTGAATAATGTTAGAAAAGACAAAAGTTAAAGATTTAATGACAAAGGATGTTTTAACAGTTGACTGTGATGAAGCAACTGTTTTTGCATTTGAAAAGCTAATGAAACATAAGATAAGTGCAATGCCTGTTCTTAAGGATGGGAAAATGGTCGGTATCGTAACCGCTACTGATTTAGGGCATGACTTGATTTTAGACAACTATCAATATGGTACCAAAGTAAAATCCGCTATGGCTAGGGATGTTGCATGCGTATCTTCTGAAGATACCATTAAGGATGCAGTTACAGTAATGTTTGATAAGGCTCCTGGAGACAGTATCATTAACCAATTGCCTGTAGTTGACGATGGCGAACTTGTAGGAATCATATCTGATGGAGATATTATTAAAATATTAAAAGAATATTTATAATCGTTTTTTCTATCTTTATTTTAATTCTATTTCCATCCCTTGATTGCCCATATTTAATTGAAATTGAAATTTTTTATTTCATTATTTTAATTCATTATTCTATTTTTAATCTATTTTTATTCCATTTTTACTCATTTTTTGCTTTATTTTTATCCTATTTCTAAAAATTTCATTTATTATTTCTTATTTTTTAAAATAAAGCTATTTGAACTGAAATATTTTTGAATTAATAAACTTTATATAAGATTAATCTAATATATTATAATTGGCTAGACTGGAGGGTTAGGAGTCCTCTGTAAGCACAAATCTCCTTTGGTGCAGTCGAAATGAAGGAGGCGGCATTTGGAGTCAATCATGGCCTGTGAAGCTGATGTCGAAGCCTCGTCCTGCAGGATCAATGGTGTCAGGGATATTACTGGAGGGTAATATTTAATTGACTTTATTGTGGGAACGTGTCAGGCCTGGAAAGGAGCAGCTCTACCGCTTACAGCTGATGCTTGTAGAACCGCGGGGTGGAGTTAGTTTTTCAGATAACCGTGTTTGATGAAGGGTGTCCACTCCTTTATGTGCCACTTAAATGACTTTTTTTTAATATTTTTAATCAATTTTAATAAAGATAAAAATATCCAATTCTTAAAAAGAAAAAGTTTATATAATAAGTAAATATAAAATAGTAATGTTGTATTTTATACACGTATTTTTAATTACTTTTTTTAATATCTAGTCGGGATGGCCCAGCCTGGTACGGCGTCGGACTGCTAATCCGATGATCAATAGATCACCGGGGTTCAAATCCCCGTCCCGGCGCTTTTTTAAACTATTTTTATTCTTAACTTTCTAATAGCTATTTTAATATAATTTTTTAAAAAAATAAGAGTTTTAATCGATTATTATTTATGCTTAACAATCAATTAAAACTAAAGATTAATAATTTGATTGAGTAATCTAAAAGCTTATGGAACAGAATTGACCATATAACTTATAGTTTTTTGTATTCCAGTTTTTGATTTTTCCAAAAGTGTTTCTTGGACTTGTTGTATCTGCAACCACCCACTTTTTGTTTATATACAATTGAGTCCAGATATGGCCGGAAACATAGCCGCTGGTGAACTTGCAGCCACCTCCCTTAACATATCTTGCAGGAATTCCAGAAGCTCTTGACAATGCAACCAATAAATGGCTTTGGTCAACGCAATTTCCCTTTTTTGCCTTGAGAGTCTTTACAGCCCCTCTCAATGTGTTTCGATATTTTTTATACTGGATATTGTCACGAACCCAATTGAATAGCTTTTTACCCTTCTCATAATCTGTTTTGAGCTTTGAAGTCAGTGTTTTTGCCAAATCTTGGATATCCTTATTCTTAACCTGGCAGTTTTTAGTGCTTGAAAGGTATTTCCTTAAAGCTTCACTGATAGTGGTCTTGCTTGAGCTTACTGACTTGGTAGCAGTCTTTGAAACACTTGCTTTAGTTTTGATTGCCTTATTAGTGCTTGCAGTGGTTTTCTTTGTAGTTGACTTTGCTGTCTTTGTTGTATTTTTAGCGGAAACCTTAACATTCACAGTTGATTTTCCATTTATGTCCACATTGATTTTGCTGGTATTAAGATTAATGTTGGCCTCATCAGATTTAGTTAAATCCAATAGGTATTTGCTAGGATCCAGCCTATCTAAAATATTATTCAATATATTATGGATATTACTCAGTGCCATTTCAGCTAAGCTTCCCTCTTTAACAGATTTATCCTCATTATTGGAAGGTTCATTTGAAGTGTTTTTTGTTTTATTTGTTGCTATAGTTTTATTGCTCTTGACAGTATTGGCTGTAGTTTTATTTGTTGTTTTATTGCTTGGCTTTGCACTGGAATTTACAGTGGATTTGGCATTCTTTTTTATTTTAGAATTGATTTTATCCAAATCCAAATCATCAAGCTTTATTGAATTAGGCAATCTATTGTTTTTATTGAAGAAATCCAAGCATTTACTGTATGAAAGAATCAATTGCTTATATGGAATATTTCCCTTAGATGATGAAACCCAATTCGGAGCTCTTTTGTTTTTATCAATGAATTTTCTGGTTTTGCTGGCTATCTTAATATATTCAGTCTTATTCAAGGTTCCTTTTACAGATTTTGAATTTGTGTTGCTGTACTTTTTAACCAAATTCTTCTTAATTACAATCTTTGAATTTGAGTTGTTTTCAACTGCCTTTGTCATCAGATACAAGTATTCTGTATTTGAATAGTTCTTATTGCTGATTTTAACTTTAGGGAATTTCCCATTCTTCTCCACATAGTTCATAAAGCTTGTAGATGTCTTTGCCAATGTCTTCTTGTTCACTGTTGTTGTATTTGCTTTTGTTTTGCTTGTGCTTGTTTTAGTTGTGCTTGTCTTATTAGTGCTTGTTTTCTTTGTTGAATTTGTCTTTGCTTTAGTGGCAGTATTTAATGTTGCTGTTTTATTGCTTGAAGAATTGGATTTAAGGATATTCTTATCCACATCATCAGAATTATTCACGCTTTGAGCGCTTATGCTGCTTAAGCTAAAAAACAGCACTACCAATAAAGCTAAAATAATCATTTTAGTTCTAATGCTAACACCTCATTTTTATTTATTCTCCTCCTTTTATTTTCTAAACTATCTTTAAAAAGCCTCTTTTTTATTTTAAAGATTAGTTAATTCATATTTTGATTTTTTAATTTAAATATATTTTCTAATTGTGATTTTGTGCAAAATCACAGTTCTGTTTCCATAAAAAAGCTTATATATTACTTATATATTGAAATAAATATTAAAATGAGATTAAAATTTACATAATGCTTATTATATTGATTTGATTTAGTAAATTTCATATAAAAATTCAAGTTTATCATAGTAAAATTTATTATATTCGTATAAACAAACTTTATATTGATTTTAATAAAAACAAGTATTTTAAAAAGGACTAAAGCATGTTTAAAGAAAAGAATATAATTATAAAAAATCCCCTAAAGGCAGACATACGTTTTGGGCTGGTTTATCCAAACGTTTACAAGACTGCAATGAGTTCCTTGGGCTACCAGATCATTTATAATTATATCAATGAAAGGGAGGATACATACTCTGAAAGAATCATTTATCCTTCCACAAGAAGTTTGGAGACCAACAGTCCATTGTCTGACTTTGACATTGTTTCATTTTCCCTTCAATATGAACAGGATTATTTCCATGTGTTGGAAATGTTGAGGGAAGCTGACATTCCACTTAGAAGGGAAGACAGGACATCTGATGATCCTTTAATCATTGCTGGAGGTCCTTGCGCTAGTGCTAATCCATTGCCTTTATCTGACTTTATAGATATTTTTGTTGTTGGGGAAGCTGAAGCAGTTCTGTATGACTTTTTGGATTTGTATTCTTCATTGGGTCTCTCTAAAAGGAGCAAAAAGAATAGAACCAATGAGGATATTGATGAAAAAATGGATTTGTCTCCTTTTTTAGACATTGAAGGTTTATACATATCTGAATTCAATAATGAAACAAATATAGTGCTGTCAGAGGATATGGAAAGCATATATCATCTGACTTGCCCTATCGTTACCGAAACCGATGATAAGGATTTCATTCCTGCATTTTCAAATTCAATCCTATTGAATGTTTCAAGGGCATGTACAAGAGGATGCAGGTTCTGCATGTCCAGTTATATGTATAGGCCCCTTAGGGAAACCAATTTAGATGACCTCTTTTCAATTGCAGAGGAAGCTAGAGCAAACACTGGACTGAACAAGATATC
>JAEEWY010000060.1 GCA_016291275.1 Methanobrevibacter sp.
TTTTTTAAATTAATGTAATATTTGATTTTGAAATTATTTTTAATTGTATAAAATTTAATATATTTATAAATTTATCTTAAATAGTATAAAAACTATACTATAGATATGGAAAAAAGAGAAGAGAAAGAATGTTATAATTGCAAATATTTAGAATTTGATTTGGATTTATGCACCCAATTCTTTTGCAATTATCATAAAAAACTGATTAAACAGGATGACAGTTGTGAAAACTGGGTAAAAAAAGATAAAAAATAGTAGAAATTATAATAAAAAAAGATTAAAAAAAATAGGAAATTGAGTAATATAAGAATAAAAATTAAAAAATTGAATTATTTTATCTCAAATCCTATTAAATTAAACTCCTAATATAAAATTAGATAATGGAATAGAGACATATGCTTCAATTGGAGCTGCTATAAGCAATAATATTGTACCAAAAATCATCAATACCAGACTTTGAATAAATCTTTTATTGTTTTCTTCATATGAAAAGATGACTTTTTCCTTAAATCCATTCTTTTCACTTCTAATTAATCCCTTTAAAAAGTCTACTATGAATAGGAATAACAGGATTCCTGCAACTGATTGGATAACCATTGCTGTAAACTCAAATATTCCATGAGGAATTAGATATATTATATACTGAATCCATCCTTTTGGCATGAAATGACTTAATAATGCCCCAGTTAATCCTAAACTGACTCCATTATATATAATTACAATTATTGCAGGGATACCGAATAATATAGACGCTATATAAACTTCTATTCCACCAAGCTCATTATGTAAAAAAAGTTCTGTTGCAGTTACATTTCCATCTTTACTGCCACCAGCGGAATCTGGTGTATCATCTATAACATTTTCCATATGACCACCAGCTAAGGCAGCAGATAGAATAAATGTGATGAGAAAAATAGCATAAAATGCCAAAATCATCTTCTTATTTTCTTTTAATGAATCTATCAATAAATCTTTAAATTTTGTAATAATCTCCATAATTTTATATATGCATTTAAATGAATATCAATTTTACTATTTTTAAAATGTTTAAATTTATTAAGAACCTATTAGAAAATTCTAAGCATTAAATCTGAATTAGACACTATCAAAAAATATAAGGAAACAGCAAAATATTTAGAAAAAACTTTATATGGTAAGTAAATATTTAATTATATGTATGAATTTACAAAAAATGAAATAAGAGACTTGCTGATTGCATTTGCAGTGCTCTCAATTTCTTTTGCAATATGCAATGTTGGAACAGATCCATTTGGAATAGCTTCAATCTTGCCAATAGTCATGATTGGTGTTGGTGCAGGATTCCTATTGCATGAGATTGGACACAAGTTCGTATCAATGAAATACGGTTACTGGGCAGAATTGCAATTGCAGGGCCAATGACCAATATGGGACTTGCATTAGTGTTCATAATTATTGCTGCCTTGATATATCCTTTTTCAATCCACTCACAAATAGTTCATTTAATATATTTAATCTGTACTGTAGGGTACTCTGTAAACAGTTATTTGGCAGCATTTAACCTATTGCCTTTTGCAACATTGGATGGAACTAAAGTAATGAAATGGAGCGTCTTGATTTGGTTTGTTGTATTCGCTATAGCTGCAATAATGACCTTGCTATCCATGACCATAGGCGCTGAAAACATGGTAGGTCTAATCATTGGAATGTAAGATTTAAAATAAAAATAATCTATGAAAAAATTTATTTACTCTTTTTCTTAGGAGATGGAAGCTCATCATACATCGCTTCCAATAGCTCTTTTAAAAATTCCCTATCATCCACATCATCCACAAGCACCATTTCCTTTGCACCATCATAAGGAAACTCCATATCTGCTTCGGGCATCATCTCAATAGCTGCTTTTACAGGTTTTACGAGGAACCGGTCATCGTAGATTCCACCAATAATCTTGCTACGATAGTAGATAATGTATTCTCCCATCATAGCCCGATAGGATATTTCCTCCAAATCTGAAAGTTGCTCCAATATGTATTCTAAATATTCCTTACTTGATGACATAAGCGATCACTCAAAATAATAAAGTAGATTAAAATAAAAAAATTAAAAATAAATTAAGAAAAAAATTAAAATAAATTAAGATAAAATTAAAATAAATAAAAATTAAAAAAGTTTTTTTAAATTTAATACCATACTCCAGATCCATATCCAACTACAGATGCATAATCCAAAGTTATGTCACCGCTTGTTGAATGCTGCAGGAGTTCAAAGTTCTTTTGGCCTAATTTTTTAGAAAATTCCATACTTACCATAGTTGGACCGTATCCACATATACTAATTTGTTCATTTTTTACAACTTGATAGAGCCCTTCAGTATTTGCATTGAACACTTCATTAAACACAAGGTTGTCATGTTCAATGGTCTTTTCCTGAGACTTAAAATGGGATAAATCAGTACTATCAATCAAAGTGATTTTTCTCCCCAAGTTTTGGCTAGATTCATAGATGGAATTTGCCAAATCTTTAGATGTTTCAACAGATTGATCCATCATGCAGATTGGAACTATCTTGAAGTTGCTGTCAAAGTACTTTAGGAATGGAAGCTGAACTTCACAGCTATGTTCTTGAAGATGTGCCTTGAAATCAGCCTTAGCGAAATTGGAGTTCTTGATGATTTCATCTGCAAGTTCATTGTCTACATCACAAACTCCATTTGGCACTACCCATGAACCTTCATTATATACAGAAACTTCTTCTCCAAAGCCAGTATGGTTAGGGCAAAGGATTACGAATGTTTCAGGATAACCGTCCTGAACTAATTTAGAATAAGCATGAGCTGCAGTTGGGCCAGAGTAAACATAACCAGCATGTGGAACCATAATTGCATTTACCTGTTTTTCCTTATTTATTCTTGATAGTTTAGGCACTTCACCAGGACCTAACCTATGTTTAAAACAGTCTTCAATGGATTCTCTTAAGTATTTTACATTACCTTCATAAAATTTATTAGCAACTATAGGTTCTCTAATCATATTTTCACCCATTTTTAAATTTTCATAATTAAATATCATTGAATAATTAATTTTCAGTTAAATATAGATTTAATTTACTTATATAAAAATTTATATTAAAAATAGCGAAATAGAAAATAATTTTGAAAATAGATAAGAATTGGTAAAAATAGATAAAAATAGATAAAAATAGAATTTAAAAAGTTTAAAAAGTAAAAAAATATAGAAAAAAAGTTTTAATTAATTAATGAAAATTAATTAATTTAGAACTTTAATTCAAAGTCAGAAGATTCAATGTCTAAATCTTCGTCTTCGCCAAGAATTCCTCTTTCTCTTAAGATTTGTCTTGCAAGTAACCAGTAGATTAAAGCAATAGCTTTTCTACCTTTGTTGTTAGATGGAACACAAATATCTACGTTAGCAAGTAAGTTTTCAGAATCGCATAAACCTACTACAGGAATACCGTTTTGTTTGGATTCTAAAATTGCTTGAGAGTCGGATCTTGGGTCAGTTACAACAATAACTTTAGGTTCAATGAATTTAGCGTATTGTGGGTTGGTTAAGGTACCTGGGATGAATCTACCAGGAATGGTTTTACAGCCAGTGATTTCACCGAATTTTTTAACAGGAGCTTGACCGTATTGACGGGTAGCTACTACTAAAATGTCATCTGGGTCGTATTTTGCTAAGAATTTAGCAACAGCTCTGATTCTTTCATCAGTTTTACGAACGTCTAAGACATATAAACCATCGGATCTTACACGGAAAATGTATTTTTCCATGTCACTAGTTTTTTGTTGGGTACCAATGTGTAACCCAGCAGCTAAATACTTTTCTAAAGGGATTAATAAATCTGACACTTTATCACCATATAATATAAAACATAATTTTATTGAAATTTTTTATTGAATTAAATTTAATTATTAAAAAATAATTAAAAAATAAGAAAAGAATTCAATAAAATCCAAGGATTTTAAATGAACTCTTGTCTAAAATCAACAAATCTATTCATCTTTGATAGTAATGCAGTCGTTAGGACACATGTCGACACATACTTCACATAAAGTACATTCGTCTTCATGATCAGTTACGATTTTGTCTCCGTCTAAGGAAAAGATTTCCATAGGACACATATCTACACATTCACCACAATCTGCATTTTCACATTTGCTTGCATCAATAATAACAGTTGACATTTTTACACCATTTTCTTCTAATTTTTTATTAGTTAAAATTTAACTACTTATTAAAGTAAATCTCGCTCAAAAATTTACTATAATTATGATTTGAACTGAATTGAAAAGAAATCTAATATAAATTTGCCATTCTAGGATTGGACATTTCCTCTTCAATTCTGATAAGTTCATTTAATTTAGCTATTCTTTCACCACCAATTGCACCGGTCTTAATCATTGGCGCACCGAATGCAATTGCCAAGTGAGCAATGGTTTCATCACAGGTCTCACCGGATCTGTGGGAAACAACAGGCATTACGCCATTCTCTTTAGCTAATCTTACAGTTGCATAAGTATCTGTTAAAGTACCTATTTGATTTGGCTTGATTATGATTGCATTTGCAGCATTCATTTCAATTCCTTTAGCCAACAATTCACTATTTGTTACGAATAAATCATCACCGCAAACGCGACATTTATTGCCTACTTTTGCAGTGAGCTCTGCAAATCCTTCAAAATCTTTCTCATCAAAAGGATCTTCAACATAGAACATATGATAAGTTTCAATCAAGTCTTTTACATAATCAACCTGGTCACCGCTGTCTCTTTCAAGACCGTCTTGACCATAGACATATTTTCCTTCTTCCTCGCTCCAGAATTCAGATGAAGCCATATCCAAACCAGGCTTTATGATAAAACCAAGCTCATCACCAACCTCTTCACAAGCTTGAGCTTGAATCTCCAAAGCTTGATCATTAGTGATGTTTGGAATCCATCCTCCTTCATCACCTTTTCCACCAGTGAAGCTAGGGTCTTTTTTGCTTATGAGTTCCTTCAATCTTTTATGAACTTCGACATTAGCGAAAACCGCTTCTGTAATGTCACTTGCTCCAACAGGAACAACCAGGAACTCTTGAATGTCAGGTGCATTAGGACCTGCATGAGCCCCTCCATTCATCATATTCCCTAATGGATAAGGAATTTCCTTAATGAAATTGCCTCCCAAGAAATTGTAAAGAGGCAAATTGTAACTCATTGCCGCTGCTTTAGCTGCAGCCATTGAAACAGCTACAGTGGTATTTCCACCAATTGCAGACAAGTTGTCGGTTCCATCAATTTCCTTAAGGATTTCATCAATGTCCTCGATGTCTTCAGCAGCCATACCAATAAGTTCGGAGGAGATTAAATCTTCAACCTCAGTGATTACTTGACTCACTCCGCCTTCTGGGAAAGAAACGACTTCTCTAGAACCAGTGCTTGCACCACTTGGTGCAGCAGCTCTTCCAAATCCGTTCCAGGTAATTATGTCCACTTCAACAGTAGGATTTCCCCTGCTGTCTAAAATCTTTCTAACACGAACATCTTCAATTACACTATCCAAAATAACACCTCATAGGTTATAAAGAATAAATTAAATTAATATTATAAATGAAATTTAACTATTCCTTAAAATTTCAGATAATAAATATGCAATTTTAAGTATGCAATTTGCTAGTTTTCCTTATGAACGAACTAAATAAACCTAATATTGACTATAAAGTTCCAATTAACTAATGATCATTAAATTATCAATAATTCATTATCAATACAATTAATACTAATTGCACAATTAATCAATAATTATACTTTAATCAATAATTGATTTACCAATGAGATTCAAAAGAATCCTTTTTCAATTCGTCTTACCATAAAATCTATAATGGATTTGAAATCATAAAAAAACTAGAAGGTTGATTTATAGATTGCATATGATATTCTTAATTTAAAGAAATAAATAAATTTAAATAAATTATATGATTTAAAATCTAAATTAAATAATTTTAATAATTTATTTATAATATTATTAAGTAATTTATCACTTAAATACTTAATCATTAAATATATAAAATTCTTTTTAAATAAAAAGAACAGTTATACTGATTTTTAAATTCTTTTTTGAAAATAAAAAAGAATAGATAAAAGAATAAATGATTTATTCTTTGTGTCTAACGTTTAAAGGCAAAATGCCTAATTCAAGTTCCTTAGTAGCTATGTCAATAGGATCAAGAGATTTGGAACTTTTAAGGAATTTTTCAATTTCCTTATGTTTCATAGGTTTAGCACCCATGGAAAGCTGAATAGCTCTTGCACCTAAAACTCTAGCCTTTTCGAATCTTGTTAATTTTTTTGTATTGTCTTTATTTGCAGCCATTATTTAACTCCTAATTATTAAACAATAATCAATTGTATAAACTATTAATAGCTAATTAATTCCCAAATTGATAAAATAATCATTTAAGCCTAAAATAAAAAATAAAAAAGGATAAAGATTATTCCCAAGTTTCAACATGAGAAATTAACATTCTTCTACAACAATATCTTGTAATACCCATATCATCCAAAATATCTTTTGACTCTTCACCATCAGCTAATCTGCGGTTGTATTCATCAAAATATGCAGAAACGGGTTTTCCACAACTTATACATCGTATAGGTATCATATAATCATCATTTCCTTTTTATATAAAACATATTTCATAATTAAAGAATATGAAATAATCAAATTAAATTTTACAGCTTTTTCCAATCTCAAATGAAAAATTAAAAAGATTAGAAAATACTTACAGAGAATTTGATAAATTTTACAATTTCTAAATATTCTAAAAAAATGAATTTAGAACATTATAGAATGTAAAATTTATATTAAATACATAATGTATAAAAATTATCTGTAACTTTTTTGTTTACGAGCTCTAGCTCCAGGACCACCGTATTTTTTAGGTTCAGAACGTCTTGGGTCACCTACTAACATGGTTCTGTCATATTGAGTGTAGATCTCTTTTAAGTCCATGTCTTGAGTCCATTGTACTAAACCTTTTGCAATTACCATACGTGCAGCTTCAGCTTGGCCCATAACTCCTCCACCATTAACTCTGATGGAAATGTCCACTTGGTTAGCAACATCTCCAGCTAATTCTAATGGTTCGGTTAATTTTAAACGTGCAAGTTCTGGAGAATAAAGTTCTAAAGGAACTTTATTGATTCTTACTTTACCAGTACCTTCTCTTACAGTACCTCTTGCAATAGCTGTTTTACGCTTACCGCTTGTATGAACAACTTTCATATCAATTACTCCATTATTTAATATAATTCGTATAATAATCCTTAATTAGAACAAATCAAACTTTCACTAAATCTATTCGAATTTAGCACCTAAAAGTTTAGAGATTTCTCCTAATTCCATTCCTTTTTTAATGTCGTTATATTCAGCTTCAGGCATGGTTATAAGTTCAGCATCAGCATACTCTTCAGGTACACCTACAAATGCTTTGAATCCTTTGAAAGCAGTTTTACCTTTTGCTTTTTTCATAGGTAACATACCTCTTACGGTTCTTCTGAATATATCTTCTGGTCTTCTTGGGTATTTAGGACCTAAGTCACGAGGGTTAGAGATACTTGCTCTGTCTACTCTTTGTTTGTACTTAGCATAAGCCCAATCTTTATTACCAGTTAACATTATTTTTTCAGCGTTGAGAACTACAATCTCTTCGCCTTCGAGAAGTTGCTTGCTGACTACACTAGCAAGTCTTCCTAAAATATGTCCTTCACCGTTAATAATAATCATTTTTTCACCAACCCTAGCTTATAACATAATTTTTACATTGCTACCTTTAGGATTTGCTTCTGCAAGTTCTGCAATAGAAAGAGCTTCACTACCGAATTTTTCTATTTTTGCTTCAGCGTTTTTAGTAAATCCTAATGCTGCTATAGTAACTTTGTGATCTAATTTACCGTCAGATAATACTTTACCTGGAATAACCACAGTTTCTCCTTCAACAGTGTGTTTGTTAATGTGAGAAAGGCTTACTTCAGCTTGGTTTCTGCAAGGTTTTTCGAGCTTGATAGCTACTTCTTTCCAGATACCTACTTCTTCCTCATAAGACTGTTTTCTAAGATTGTAAATAAGGTCAATAAGGTTAGGATTAGTTTTCTTAATTTCTCTAGCCATTATTAGCTTCCTCCTTCACTAAATGTGATAAACTCATCTGTTTTAGCATCTAAAACATCACAAGCTTTTAATAAAACCTCTTTAGGAGGCATTGATCCATCAGTTTCAATTTTAAAAATAAAATCATTTTCACGATACCCAACAGTAATACATTTAGATTCTGCTGCTTTTGCTGCCCTTACACAAGCTTTACAAAGTGAGCAGTTTTCAATATCGACAACTTCAATCTTTCCTTCTTCGCTGTCAAAATCAAGCACTCCTCTAGGACATGCATCAACAACTGCAGTAGCAACAGTGCTGTCAACTTTTTCTTCAGTTTCAATTTCTGGATA
>JAEEWY010000061.1 GCA_016291275.1 Methanobrevibacter sp.
TGCGGTGATCCTTTAAATGAATCTGTCCTTGATTATATTGATGAAACCAAAATGATCAATGTCGGTTTTATTGATTGGGTAAATGACTTATTATGCCTTGCAGACCTTGCAGTACTCACAAATGACGGATTGATGCTTCACGAAGCTATGGTATGCAATTTGCCTGTTGTAATATTAAAAAGAGTGAAGTGGGGCAGATACCATGATATGGTTTCAATCTTCAAAGGTGCAACTGTAGAGGGTGACCTTGAGGACTTGGATGAAAAGATTTTTGAAGTCATGGACAATTATGATGAGTATGCAAAAAGAACCGATGAGTATAGAACAGCTATCTTAAATGTAGGAGACAACATTTGCGATATAGTTGACGGATATTTAAAATAAGCTTAATAGCTATTCAATCATTTCATTAACTCATTAATAACTTTATTATTCTATTTCTATTTTTCCTTTATTTTTCTTATTCTTTTTTGCTTTCATCTTATTGAACTGATTCAGGAAACGCTCATCAAAGTTTTTACAGATGTCTTCATATCTGTTCTGCACACCTACAGATGTTTCAGGAAGGACAGATTTTTCTTCTCCTGTAAATTTTACGATTGTACGGAAAAGCTCTTTTCCATCCCTTATGACTATCTTAACAAATTTGATGTCTGTTTCAATGATTTCCAAATTATCCAATTTGGCCTCTTCAAACATCTTGATGATTTCCAATTTTTCACCGTCAATGTAACACTCTGGTGTTGCAAGAATCCTTATCGGAATCCCTCTTGGAAGCTCTTTGAATGCCTTTATAAGGGCTTCCCCCTCACCTTCAAGGAGGAATCCTATTCTCATGTTGATTGATTTTCGTGCTCTTTTTATGATTTCAATCTCTTTATTGATAATGTTCTCGCTTGTTTTGATAAGCCAAACAGGGGCTTGAATTTCGGATATGTTATCATTATAGATTTCATCCAACTTTTCCTGGGAAGATTCAAGCTCTTTAATAAGTTCATCTTTCTTATTTTTGAATATTTCACTTGGAGGCACGACATGGTATTCGAGAGGCCTTGTATGGGTTATTGTAATGAATCCTTTCTTATCCAATTGCTTTAGGGTATTGTAGATTTTGGATCTTGGAATCTCTGAAGTTCTAGCTATTTCTTCAGCTTTTCCTGATATTATATTGGTCATTCCTATATATGCTTTCGCTTCGTATCTTGTTAGTCCAAATTTTTCCAAAGATTCTATAATTGATTCCATATTTTCCCTCTTTAACTTATTTTGAATTGGATTATCATCTTTTCTTATATTCTACTTATGAAAATTGTTTTATAAATATTTTGTTACTTTTTACCCTGTACTAGTTACAAAATCTTTATAAGCACTATGAGAAATACCTTTAATTACACAAGGGAAAAAAGATAGAAAAAATTTCATTTTTTCCTTTAATCGATGTAAAAAAATTAAATCTGAATTATTAAAAAAAGGACGTGTTATTATGAGCGATTTCAATATGTTTTGTTATCAATGTTCCCAAACTGCTAGAGGCAGTGCTTGTACCGCAAAAGGTGTATGTGGCAAGGATGCTCTTGTTGCAAGACTTCAAGACAATTTAATCTTTGCAATGAAAGGTATTTCAGCTTACAATTACCATGCAAACGAATTAGGTGCAAGAGATGAAGAAGTGGATGAATTCTTGACTAAAGGTTTATACTCAACTTTAACCAATGTAAACTTCGATGCAGCAGACCTTATCCAATTAGGTCTTGATGCTGGTGAAGCTAACTTCAAAGTTATGAAAATGCTTAAGGAAGCTCACATTGAAAAGTTCGGCGAACCTGTACCTGCTGAAGTTAAAGTAGGTGCTCAAGGTGGCCCTGCAATCATTGTAACTGGTCACGATTTATTGGCGTTAGAAGAATTGTTAAAGCAAACTGAAGGTACAGATGTAAAGGTTTACACCCACAGTGAAATGTTGCCTGCTCACGGTTACCCAGAACTTGCTAAATACGAATCATTGGCAGGTCAAATCGGAGGAGCATGGATTGATCAAAAGAAAATCTTTTCAGAGTACAATGCAGCTATCTTAGGAACCACAAACTGTGTATTGATTCCTAAGGATGACTATGCAGACAGACTCTTTACCATGGATATCGTAAAGGTTCCAGGAGCAACTGTAATCGAAGACTATGACTTCAAGCCATTGATCGATAAGGCAATCGAATTAGGAGGTCCTGAAGCTGAAGAACTCACTACCATTACTACTGGTTTCGGCTTAAGCACTATCTTATCCTTAGCGCCTCAAATCAAGGAATTAGTGCTTGCGGGAAAAATCAAGAGATTTTTCTTGGTAGCTGGCTGTGACACTCCAAACCCAAGAATGAACTACTACAGAGAGTTTGTACAGGAATTGCCAGAAGACACAATTGTACTTACTTTAGCTTGTAATAAGTTCAGATTCAATGACCTCGACTTAGGAGACATTGAAGGAATTCCAAGATTATTGGACTTAGGTCAGTGCAATGACGCTATTGTAGCTATTGAACTAGCTGTCGCTTTATGCGACTTATTTGAAATGGAGTTAAATGAGTTACCTCTTACCATTGTCTTAAGCTGGATGGAACAAAAAGCAGCAGCTATCCTCTGGACATTGCTCTACCTTGGAAAAACCGACATGTTCATTGGACCTGTTCTTCCTGCATGGGCTAATGAGGATATCTTGAATGTATTGGTTGGAAACTACAATCTAACTCCAGTTTCAACTCCAAAAGAAGACATTAAGAAGATCATGGGGTAAATTTCCCATAATCTTTTATTTTTAAAAAAGCAAATATCTAAATATCATTAAAATTAAAATTCACAAAAACATTAAAAGGAGAAATTACTATGGATTTAAAAGGAAAATCAATCGAAATGGAAAGCTTGATTGAATATCAGGAAGGCTCTGTTGTGAGCATGGAAGTTATCAAAAAGGAACTTGGTACTGTAACTGTATTTGCATTTGACAAAGGACAAGGATTAAGTGAACATAGTGCTCCTTTTGATGCTATGGTTCAAATAATAGATGGTGAAGCTGAAATCACATTGGCTGGAGAACCTCACACAGTCAAGAAAGGTGAATTCCTCATCATGCCTGCAAATGTTCCACATGCTTTGCAAGCAGTAAACGGACCATATAAAATGGTTTTAACAATGATTAAATCAGATTAGATTTAATCAATTTTTTTCTTTTTTTTACTATCTTTTTTAAATTTTACAATTAGATTATAATATTGCTTTTATTTTGCAAAATGACTTCTATATTTTCTTCAATACTTATATAATAGAAAATTTAAATTCCTTTTTATAAAAAATTTAATTTTATTTAGTTTTATATTTAATATCTCTCTTTTCTAAAGAATATTTTATAACTAAAAAATAGGTATTTTTTAATTTGAAAGTTAATTTTAAATATGACTGTCAATATATATATTAATAGTCATATATAATAGAATAAAAATTGATATTGATTGTGTTTGGTGATATCATGATTTATGCAGATACAAAAATCTATAAGAACAATCAAACAGCTATCCCATCTAAAATACGCAAAGAATGCAATATTGGTCCAGATGATATTATTGAGTGGATCTTAGATGATGATGGCAAAGTAACTTTAAATTTTAGAAAGAAAGTGAGTTTTAAAGAAATGAGAGGCTCTATCGATTTAGGATATAAAACTAATTCTGTAGAATTGGAAAAGGAGCTTTATGAATGAAAATTTTATTTGATACAAATTTTATTGTGGCTTATATCTTAAAGTCTGATGAAACCCATGAGAGAGCCATACTTTTGGAAGACAATGAAAACATATTTGATAATGAACTTTTCATAACTAATCACATAGTGGATGAGGTTGTCACTATCATAGGTCAAAAATCAAATCCGGAAGGGGCCTTGAAATCCTATAGGTTCTTGAAAGATAATTTTACCATAATCAATGAATATGACTGCTTTGACTTTAATGATAGAGTGATGGCTAGATACAATAAGATGAATGATGACAATAGGCAAAAACTCGGGTTTACTGATGCTTCGATTATTGAAGTTGCAAAATTATTCGAATTGGATGGTATTGTTACCTTTGATAAGGAATTTAGAAGCAATGATGAAGTGGAGATAATAAGTTAATTAATTAAATAAGTATTGACAAATAATAAGTTAGCAAAAAAAGAGAATATAAATTTAAATTTATAATTATATTTTTATTTTGGATGATATTATGAACAGTGATAAAGTAAAGGCAGGAGTCCAAAGAGCACCACACAGATCTCTTTTACGTGCTTGTGGATTGAAGGATGATGATTTTGAAAAACCATTCATTGGAATTGCAAACAGTTACACAGACATTGTACCTGGTCATATTCACTTAAGGGAATTAGTGGAATATGTTAAGGAAGGTATCAGAGCAGCTGGAGGAATTCCATTTGAATTCGATACCATGGCTATCTGTGACGGTATTGCAATGAACCACGACGGCATGAAATATTCACTTGCTTCACGTGAAATTGTAGTAAGCACTGTAGAGAGCATGACCATGGGACATTGCTTTGACGGTCTTGTAATGATTCCAAGCTGTGATAAGGTTGTTCCTGGTATGTTGATGGCTGCTGGAAGATTGGATGTTCCATCCATTTTCGTAACTGGCGGACCAATGGAACCTGGAAAATTCAATGACAAGAATGCAGATTTGATCACTGTATTTGAAGCAGTTGGAGAATTGTCCTCTGGAAAGATCACTGAAGAGGAATTATATGAATTGGAATGTTGTGCATGTCCTGGAGCTGGGAGCTGTTCTGGATTATTTACTGCAAACACTATGGCATGTGTCACTGAAACTCTTGGTATGAGCTTACCTACCTGCGCTACAGCTCTTGCATTAAGTGATAAGAAAAAGGAATTGGCTGTAGCAAGCGGTAAAAGAATTGTAGAAATGGTAAAAGAGGACTTGAAGCCATCTGACATCATGACTCAAGCCGCTTTTGAAAACGCTATTGCAATGGACATGGCTCTAGGTGGATCAAGTAACACAGCTCTTCATATTCCAGCTATTGCATATGAACTTGAAGAGAAGGGAGTTCATGCAGACTTGGATTTATTTGATGAAATCAGTGACAAGGTAGCTCATATTGCACTCTTATCCCCTGCAGGAGAAGACACTATGGCAGATTTGCATGCTGATGGAGGTATTCCTGCAGTATTAAAGACAATTGAATCCAAACTCGACACCAGTGTAATGACTTGTACTGGAAAAACATTGGAAGAAAACCTAAAAGATGCAAAAGTCACTGGAAATGGAGTCATTCACACACTTGATGATCCTATTCACGAAGCTGGAGGACTTACTGTACTTAAAGGAAATCTTGCTCCAAACGGTTCAATTGTAAAATCTGCAGCAGTACCTGAAGACATGATGCAGCTAAAAGGCCCGGCTAAAGTCTACAACAGTGAAGAGGATGCTGTAGAAGCTATTTTCAACCACGAACTCAGTGAAGGAGACATTCTTGTAATCAGATGTGAAGGACCGAAAGGAGGTCCTGGAATGAGAGAGATGCTTAATCCAACTTCTGCTATCATGGGAATGGGCATCAAGAATGTTGGACTCATTACAGATGGACGTTTCTCTGGAGGAACAAGAGGTCCTTGCATAGGTCACGTCTCTCCTGAAGCGATGAGTGGCGGACCAATTGCAGCATTGAAGGATGGAGATATTATTGAAATCGACATCACCAATGGAAGATTGAATGTTGAATTGTCTGATGAGGAAATCAAGGAAAGAATTGCAAATGCAGATCTTCCAGAGAAAAAGGTCAAAGGATGGTTAAACATCTACAGACGTTCAGTTTCCTCTGCAGATGAAGGAGCTATTTTAAGATAGCTTCATTATTTATTTCTTTATTTTTTCTTAATTTTTTTTATAAAATTTTCAATCATTCGTACATTATAGAAAAGTAAAAGGGGTTAACAATGAAATATAGGCACTTAGGGAAAACAGGGCTTAAGGTTAGTGAAATAGGCTTTGGTGCTGAATGGCTTCAAGGCAAGACATTGGAAGAATCAAAGGAATTGATTGATTATTGTCACAGCGAAGGCGTAAACTTCTTGGATTGTTGGATGAGTGAACCTAATGTCAGAACCAATATTGGAATAGCAATTAAAGATACAAGAGAGGATTGGATCATTCAAGGTCATTTCGGTTCCACTTGGCAAGATGGACAATATGTCCGTACACGTGAAATGGATAAGGTAATTCCAGCCTTTGAAGACTTTATGGAACGTCTTCAGATAGATTATCTTGATTTCGGTATGATTCATTATGTTGATGAGGTTGAGGATTTTGAAAACATAATGAATGGCGAGTTCATCAAGTATGTTAGGCAGCAAAAGGAATATGGTGTCATAAGGCATATTGGAATAAGTACCCATAGCCCTACTGTTGCGCTTTTAGCTACTGAAGTTGAGGACATAGAGCTCATCATGTTCAGCATAAATCCTGCTTTTGACATGTTGGCATCCATTAATGATATAGCCGTTTATATTGAAGATGATACCTATAAAAACAAGGAATTGGAAGGTCTTGCACCTGAAAGGGCGGAGTTATATCAAGTTTGTAAGGACAAGGATATTCCTCTTGTAGTGATGAAAGGTTATGCAGGGGGTAGATTGCTTAGAGATGAGGACTCTCCATTTGGCGTAGCACTCACACCTATCCAATGTATTGATTATTGCCTTACAAGGCCTGCAGTTGCATCAATCATGGTTGGTGCAAATGATGTTAAGGAAATGGAAGATGCAATTGCATATGAAACTGCAAGCCATAAGGAAAAGGATTATGCTTCAGTTCTTGTTAATGCACCTAAAAACTCTTATGAAGGTCAATGCACTTACTGTGGCCACTGTGCACCATGCACTGCAAACATCAATATCTCAATGGTAAACAAGTTCTATGACCTTGCAAGGCATCATGATGAAGTTCCGGAATCAATCAGGGCACATTATAATGATTTAATGTACAATGCATCTGATTGCATAGCATGTGGAAACTGTGAGGAAAGATGCCCTTTCAATGTAGGAATTGTTGAAATCATGGAAAAGGCTAAGGAATTATTCCAATAAGAAAGCTTACATCAATTCTTAGCATTTTCAATTCTTTTTTATTTTTTAACTATTTTTTTTCTATTTTAATTAAATTTAAATATTTTAGATTATATACTATTCATATTATAATAATATTAAAAATTTTCAAATTCAGAAATAGAAATTTTTAATTTTTATAATTACTTAATGATTAAAAAACATGAAAAGGTGTTATTTTGAATATAGATTTAAAAGAAATAGCAGTTTACATTGTCCTTATCATTATTGTTCTTATTGCTGCACAGCACTTGAATGTGGTTGTATCCGGCAGTATGGAACCTGTTATGTATAGAGGAGATATTGTAGTGCTTGAGAAAGCAAATATTCTTGGATTCCAGGAGTTCAATCCAGCTGAAGTTGAAGTTGGAGACATTGTAGTCTACAATGCAGCTTGGCATAAGGGGCCTGTTATCCATAGAGTGATTGAAAAAGGTCAAATCAACAGCACTACTGTCTATAAGATAAAAGGGGATAATAATGATGTTGCCGATCCTTATTGGGTAACTGAGAATCAGATTACCTCTAGAGTTTTAACTTTTAATGGTCAACCTATAATTATTCCTAAAATAGGATATATCTCCATATGGATAAGAGGACTTTAATATTTCATGATTAATTATATTGATTAGATGGTAATTTTAACTAATAGTTTTAAATCCCAAATCAATTTTAATTAATCGTTATTTTTATTATTTTAACAATAATTTTTTTATAGAAAATGGATTTAGTTTTTGCCTATCTTGAAAGCTATTTTATAATGTTTTGATAAGATCCATTTTCAGTTAATTAAAAAACTTATATTTATCGGTGTTTATATGTACTTTAAAATAAAATCTGAAGCTCAAGAAGCTTTAAAAAAAGCAGTTGATCAATTTGACTGTGATTTTGAAGATGAAATTAAATTGGAGTTTCCACCTAATCCTGAATTAGGTGATTTAGCTAGCACTGTTTCATTCCAATTGGCTAAGCATTTAAGAAAGGCTCCAAATTTAATCGCTCCTGAAGTTGTAGAAAAAATCGAACTTCCTGAAATATTTGAAAAGGTTGAAGCGACAGGACCTTATGTAAACTTCTTCATCAATCACGATATCTTTGCAAAGCAATTGTTGGATTCTGTAGATGAGGATTATGGTACCCTTGAGAAAGTTGATGAAAAGATCATTTTGGAACACACTTCAGCTAACCCTAATG
>JAEEWY010000062.1 GCA_016291275.1 Methanobrevibacter sp.
AGCCCTAATGAAAATCCAATCATAATCAATTATTTCTATCATGAAAAGATACGGCAATCTTCAAAAAAGAAAAGATAGTTGTTAAGATTCAGCCAATTATTTCTTGAATATTCTTAAAATGTAATTTTTTAATCCAAATAATTATTAAATAAGAAAAATATATTATTTAATAATCAAAATTTTATAGATTTTTTATAGATTGCTGAAATCATAATTACTTAATTCGTTATTCATTTTAAAGGAGAATAAAAATTGTTAGACATAAAATTATTCAGAGAAGATCCTGAATTGATATTTGACTCTGAAAAGAAAAGATTCAGAAGCACAGAAAATGCAGAGAAAGTTATTGAATATGACACCTTATGGAGAGAAGGTGAAAGAAGATTAAACTCTTTAAGAGCAGAGAAAAACAAGTTATCCAAATCATTTAAAAAAGCTAAACAGGAAGGCAATATTGAAGAAGTCATTGCAAAATCCAAGGAAGTGGCTAATGAAATTAAAGAGTTAAGCGCTAAAAACGCAGAATACCTTCAATTAAGAGATGATTACAGATACAAAGTAGGAAACATCATTGATGAAGATGTTCCTGTTTCAGATACTGAAGATGACAATGTAGTTGTAAGAACCTATGGCGAAATCCCAGAGCATGACTTTGAATTGTTGAATCACGTAGACTTGATCAATAAGATTGATGGAGCAGACCTTGAAACTGCAGCAAGTGTTTCAGGTGCAAGGTTCTACTACTTGAAAAGAGACATTTTACACTTGAACTTGGCATTGATTCAATTTGCACTTTCAGAGCTTGAAGCTGAAGGTTACATTCCTATGCAAACTCCTTTCTTTGTAAAAGGAGAAGTTGCAGCTGAAACCTCTGAACTTGGCGAGTTTGAGGAAACCTTATACAAGGTTGAAAATGAGGACATGTACTTGATTGCAACTGCTGAGCAGACCTTGGCAGCTCTTCACAGAAATGAAATCATCAATCCTGAAGACTTGCCACTTAGATACTGTGCACTTTCAACCTGTTTTAGAAAAGAGGCAGGTTCTCATGGAAAAGACACTTTAGGAATATTTAGGGTTCACCAATTCGAAAAGATTGAACAGTTCATTTACTCTACCCCTGAAGATTCAAGAAACCAGCATGATCATTTGATGGAAGTAACTGAAAGAATCTATCAAAAGTTAGGTCTCCCATATCAAATCATAGCTATTGTTTCTTCAGCTTTAAATGACAATGCAGCAATCAAATACGACCTTGAAGCTTGGTTCCCAGGTTCCGGTGCATTCAGGGAATTGGTAAGCTGTACCAACTGTAAGGATTATCAAGCAAGAAAAACCAAAACAAGATACGGTAGAGCAGGTTCCGGAGATGCACAAATATTGCATACCTTAAACAGTACAGCTATTGCAACTGAAAGAACCATTTGCTGTATTTTAGAAAACTACCAACAAGCTGATGGTAGCATTAAAGTCCCTGAGGTCTTGGTACCTTATATGGGCGGAAAAACAGTTATTGAAGCAAAAGAATAATTTTTATTCTTTTTTCTTTTTTATTATTTTATATATTTCTTTTATTTTCTATAATCTATTTTTTTAATTTTACAAATCTATTTTTACTTTAATTTTAGTCACTATTGTTTGCATACATTCAAACTATTGTTTTTGTTATAACCTTTTTGCATAGATAAAATTTAAAAAAAGAGTTAAGATAGCAAAAAGTCAAAATTTTAAAAAAAGAAAAAAATGATGAATACCTCATTAGTATTCATCTGCATATAAATATCCAACGATTCCATGTGCTATTAATGCAATACCTAAGATGATGGTGATTAATATTGGATTGTTAGCTGCAAATACAGCAATGAACAAGATAACAATTCCTAATACTAAACCAACTAATGATCCAGTTTTATTGATTTCAGCTCCTCCAATCAATCCGATTACAGAAGCAATGATAAGCATGAATCCAACAATATAGAACTGTAATCCAACTAAGAATGAAATTGCATTTGTTCCAAAGATGAATGCTAATCCTAAAATGATCATTATAATACCGAATATTGCTGAAACAGTTGAAATAGCTGGTGAAATATCTTTTGCAATGATTCCAGTGTAAGCTAATCCTAGACCAAATATCAATACAGCTGCACCAATAAGGATGGATATTAAATTAGCACTGAATATTGGGAATATGATAAAAATCAAACCAATAATTATTGAAATAATAGCTAAAATCTTATTTGATTCCATTTTTTCACCTCATTTTACATTTAATTGTTTTATATTCTATTTATTAAGGTATATATAAATTTTTCTTATTTTTCAAAACTCTTATAATCATATCCTCTTTTTTCTTCGGTTTATTTATTTAAATAATCAAGTCATTACTGCTTTTTATCTTTAAATCAAATCAAAATCTATATATTTTTATTTAAACAAACCTTAATTTAGATAATAACAATCAAAAGTTTATTATCAAAGCAATTTGATTAAACATGTGAGGTTTTTAAAAATGAGCATTAAGGATACTTGGAATGAATGGGATACAACTAAAAAGATTTTAGCCGTTTTTGCTGTTTGTTGTATTTTAGCAATAATTGCAGTAGTTGCCTTTGGAGGCATAGGCTCTGGAGCACAAGTAAAAGTCAATTATGATGGCCCATACACTGGTATTATCCAAGACGGGAACACTATAAAAATGATATCAGGATATGGAAATCAAACTTTTGATTTAGAATCTGATAATATTGATCGAATCCATACCCAAATTTCAAAAACAGATGATGGGTTTGGAAAGTTAGAGGTTCAAATACTTAAAAATGGTGAAGTTGTTGAAGAACAAAGCACTTCTATGCCATATGGTTTTGTATCTATGACAGTTAATTAATCAATTATTTAATTTATTTTAATTCTTAATTTTTTTTTCTCATTTTTATTTTCTTTTAGAACTTTTTTTTAATTTACTTTTTTTATTTTACTTTAAAAAATTATTTAAATTATTAATGAATTAATCTTAATTAAACAATATTAAAAAAAACATTTTCAAGTGATAAAATGGCTGATTTTGAAGAGATTATCAATACAAGACGCAGTATAAGAGAATACGATGGCAGAGAAGTTGAAGATGAAAAGATAGAAAAAATCTTAAGGGCAGGAATGCAAGCACCTGGAAGCAGATTAGGTGCTGAACCTTGGGAATTCCTGATAATCAAAAACAAGGAAACTCTTGCTAAAATTGGAGAAATCAAACCTCGTGTAACAAATGCTCCAGTAGCTATTCTTTTGATTGCAAACATTGAAAGGTCATTTTATAAATTGGTATGGCAACAGGATATGAGTGCAGCAGCAGAGAACATGCTTCTTGAAGCTGTCAATCTTGGCTTAGGAGGATTATGGAATGGTGTGGCACCTGAAGAGGAAAGAATGAATGCCATTGGTGAGATTGTAGGTTTGCCAAAAGATGACAACCTAAAGCCATTCTGCATAATAACTCTTGGATATCCTGCTGAAGGTTGGGAAAACAAGTTCATGGATAAATTTGATGAATCCAGAATCCATTATGAAACCTATTAATTAAATTTTAAACATTTTTTTATAAAGTTTGCTAATAAATCTGATTTCAATTCTTAAACGGATGATGCATTATGAAATACAATTTTGATTCAATAATTGACAGAAAAAACACCAATTCACTCAAATGGGATTTATTTGATGATGAATATCCCATGTGGGTTGCAGATATGGACTTTTATGCTGCTCCACTCATTTATGAATCAGTGAATAGAAAAGCAAAGCATGGAGTTTATGCATATTCATTTGTCAATGATGAGATTTTTGATTCCTATATCAATTGGTGGAAAAAATATGGCCTTGATATGAAAAGGGATGAATTGCTGTTTGCAACTGGGGTCATGCCTTCAATAACAAGCATCATTCGTGCATTCACTGATGTTGGAGATAATGTATTAATCCAAACACCAGTTTACCATGTCTTCTTTTATGTGATTGAAGATAATGGTAGGAATGTTGTTGAAAATCAGCTGATTTATGATTCTGACTCCAATGATGTGGAAACTGCATATGCCATTGATTTTGATGATTTGGAAGAGAAATTCAAGGACCCAAAGACCAAATTGATGCTTTTGTGCAATCCTCATAATCCAATCGGAAGAATATGGGATGAGAAAACCCTTGAAAAGATAGCTGTTTTAGCAAACAAATATGATGTCATTGTTGTATCTGATGAGATTCATTGTGATTTGACTGATCCTGATTTGAAATATGTTCCGTTTGCATCTTTAGATCATGAGTTATCAAATAACAGCATTACATGCATTTCCCCAAGCAAGACCTTTAACATTGCAGGTCTTCAAAGTTCTGCAGTCTTCACTCGTAACAAGGAACTTTATGATGTTTTAGAAAAGCAATTGTCAGTTGATTGCTTCAATCACCCTAACATTTTTTCAATTGATGCCACAATTGCAGCATACAAAAGTGAAGATTGGTTAAATGAATTGAGAGAAGTCCTATTTGAAAATAAAATGATTGTTGATGAGTTCCTAAAAAGTGAAATTCCTGAAATTAGATTGGTTCCTGCAAATGCAACCTATCTTTTATGGTTGGATTGCAGTAGTTTAAGGGGAGAAAATTTTGAAGGTTGTGAATTTTCCACTTCTTTATCTGAGTTTTTAAGAGAAAATGTAAGTTTATTTTTATCTCCAGGAATCCAATTTGGACAAAATGGAGATAATTTCTTGAGAATGAATATTGCATGTCCAAAAGATTTATTGATTGAGGGGTTGAATGCATTAAAAACAGGAATTGAAATATTTAAAAAAGATAAAAATTTATGAATTCTAAAAATAGTAATTTAATTTTTTTTTTTTTTTTTTTTGAAAGTATTAAAAATAAAAAAAGTAGAGAAAATTAATTTATTTTAATTTCTCTTCCCACTCTTTTTGTCTAAATCCAGTAAGACATACATTCTCAGTCTCAATTATTGGACGTTTTACAAGCATGCCTTCAGTAGATAAAATCTTCAATTGTTCTTCTTCACTCATTTCAGGCAACTTGTCTTTTAATTGCATCTCCCTATAGATTTTACCGCTTGTGTTGAAGAATCTCTTGAGAGGTAGTCCACTTTTCTCATATAATGCCTTCAATTGATTGTAATCTGGATTGTCCTCAACAATATGCTGTTCATCATATTCGAATCCATTTTCATCTAACCATTTTTTAGCCTTTTGGCATGTGCTGCATCTTGGGTAGTAAATAAATAACATTTTTTAACCTCTTTCAATATTGATTTATAGTTATATTAATTTTTATTTTTAATTTATTTAATTATTTATTTTTATTTTCTAATTTATTTTCTAACCCAAACTTTTTCACTATCATTTGCCTTAGCCTTATTGTCTGCCATTACGCCAACTAAATCGTGAGCTTTATAAGGTTCCTCAAGGTATTTGATGTCGTCTTCACTTAACTTAAGCTCTACGGAATTCACTCCAGTTTCAATATGCTTTAGCTTTGTAGCTCCCATGATTGGAGAATCCACTTTGGTTTGTAGCCATGCGAGTGATATTTCGCTCATTGAAACATCATATTCCCTTGCAAGATCAATCACCCTATTGATTATTACAGAATCCTGTTCTTCAGTTGATTCATATTTTTTAGTTGCATAATAATCTTCTTTTAGTCTTTTAGAACTTTCATCAGGCATTTTTGAAAGTCTTCCGGAAGCAAGGGAACTGTAAGGTGTAAGTCCAATGTTTTCGCTTCTGCAGTATGGAATCATTTCCCTTTCCTCTTCACGGAATATTAAATTGTAGTGCCCTTGAACTGAAACGAACTTTTGGAATCCTTCCTTTTCAGCAAGTGCATTTGCCTTTGCAAGTTGCCATGCGAAACAGTTAGAAATACCTATGTATCTGACCTTTCCTTCTTCGACTATGCTGTTTAATCCATCGAGAATGTCATATAATGGAGTGTTATAGTCCCACATGTGATAAATGTATAAATCTATGTAGGTCAAGCCAAGATTTTCTAAACTTGTGTTAACCATTTTCTTGATATGGTCTTGTCCTGAAACATTGTTTTTGATTTCATCTTCAGTTCTTGGCAGGAACTTGGTAGCAATTACCATATCCTCCCTATCTGCAAAGTCTTTGATAGCTCTTCCCACATACTGTTCGCTTGTTCCATTTTGATAGCCGATTGCAGTATCGAAGAAGTTTATTCCATTGTCTATTCCTGCCTTTATGATTTTTCTTGATTCATCTTCATTCAATGTCCATGTATGCATTCCATTATTCGGATCTCCGAATCCCATGCAACCCATGCATATTCTGCTTATGTTCAAATCTGAATTGCCTAACTTTGTGTATTTCATCTGAGCACCTACTTTGAAATATTTGATTCATAAATATTTGCTTTCATTAGAAAATTTTTTAATATATAAGTTAATAATTATTATTTAATTGAAAGTATTAATGACTTTTTATAGTTAAGTTTTTTATAAAAATTTTTTAAAAAAAAATTAAAATTTTATTATTTTGGTGAAATTATGAGTATTTTAGTTGCTTATTATTCAAGAACAGAAGTTACAAAAAAATTGGCAGAAGCTATTGCAGCAGAAACTGGTGCAGATATTGAAGAAATCGTTTCTAAAGTGAAATATGATGGTAAAATAGGTTTTGCACGTGGTGGAAAGGATGCAATATCCGAAAAGATCATTGATTTAGGACCATTTGAACATGATGTTTCAGATTATGACTTGGTTTATTTAGGAGTTCCTGTATGGGCTGGAAAAGCTGCAAACCCTATGATTTCATACATTAAGCAAAATGAAGGAAAGTTCAATGATGTAAAATTCTTTGTAACTGCAGGTGGAAGCGGTTTTGAAGGTGCAATTGAACAAATGGAGAAATATGTTGGCAAAGCTCCTTTAAAAACATTGACTCTTGTAACAAAACAAGTAAAACATGATGAATTTGATGAAGAGTTAGCTTCATTTATAGAATAAACTAAAATTTTAGCTTTTTTAGATTTTTAACCGTATACTATTAACTGATTTAATTATTAACCTATTAGATTATTTCTTTTGCAAAATAGAAAGATTTAAATTGTTTAAAAATAATTTATAATATTAACAGATTTTTATTCACTTAAATAATTTAATATAAATGTAAATTAGGTGATATAATGTCAATTTATGATTTTGAAGTAAAAGACACTCAAGGAAACATGGTTTCCTTAAGCGAATACAAAGGAAAAGTATTGTTGATTGTCAACTCTGCTACCAAATGTGGTTTCACTCCACAATACACTGAATTGAATGAAATCTTCAATGAATTCAAGGATGAAGGATTTGTCATTTTAGATTTCCCATGCAATCAATTCGGTAATCAAGCTCCTGGTACTGGAGAGGAAATTGCAGCTACCTGCCGCAGTGAATATTTGGTTCCTTACCCAATCTTTGAAAAGATTGAAGTGAATGGTGAAAACGAAGAGCCTTTATATGCTTACTTAAAGCAAGAACAGCCATTCAAAGACATCACTGGCGATGGAGCTAGAAAATTGAAAATGGTCCTTAAGGTAATGGATAGACATTATAAGGACAATGATGACATCAAATGGAACTTCACTAAGTTTTTAGTTGACAGAGAAGGAAATGTAGTTCAACGTTTCGAACCAACTGAAAGCTTGGATGATGTTAAGGCAAGAGTTAAAGAATTATTATAATTCTTTATTCTTTTAGATTTTTTCACTTTTTTCATTTATTAATTTATTTTATTCGATTCTCTTTTTTATTCTATTTTTTTTAATTATGCAATATTATGATAATATGAGAACATTCTTTTTTTATTTAAGCGGTTTATTATATACTTAAATAATTTAAGAATAAATATAACTTATGTGGGATTATGAAAAAGATTTTATACTTGACAGATTTATATTATCAGGCAAAAGGCAGAAACTACTATGAAGAGGATATCTTTTTATCAGGGATACTTAAGGATCACTTTGATATAGTGTTATGCAATCCAAAGAATTCTTCAAGTTTTGAAAATGATGTGGATTTAATCATTTTCAGAAATACTGGTAGTGTATTGAATTTTAAGGAAGTTTATGATTCATTTAGGGAAAGGGTGAAAATCAACAATCTAAAGACTTTCAACGATTTCACAGGAAAGGCAGATATGTGCGGAAAGCAATATCTTGTTGACTTGACTTTAGAAGATTATCCTGTTATCCCCACAATTGATGATATAAAAAATATTGATTTATTGCCTAAATCAGATCTTTTTGTCATTAAACCAAAAGATGGGGCTGATTCAATAGGT
>JAEEWY010000063.1 GCA_016291275.1 Methanobrevibacter sp.
CCAGTTACCCTTTCAGTTGAATATGTCAGATGCACTGATTTCAATACAGAATATCAGGTTCTCACTTACTTATGTCAGAAGTTAGGAAGGGAAGTACCAAATCGTGGATGGACAAAAGGTGAAATTGTAAATGCATTTAGGGATGTCCTAAAAAGAAATGTATTTGGAAGGAACCGTATCTTGATTGTAATTTTAGACGAAGTCGACATTCTTCTTGAAAAGGATGGTGACGGATTATTGTATACCCTTACCAGAACAGACAACATTGCAATTCTGTCAATCAGTAATTACCTTAACTTCAAGCAATTCATTAAGCCAAGAGTTGCAAGCAGTCTTATGGATAAGGAGATTGTGTTCCCACCTTATGATGCAGAGCAATTGGCTGACATCTTGAATGAAAGGTCCGAACTTGCATTTTATGAAAACACTCTTGAAGACAGTGTAATTCCATTATGTTCAGCTATGGCTGCAAAAGAGGAAGGGGATGCAAGATATGCACTTGACTTATTGGAAAGTGCTGGAGACATTGCAATTGACAAGGGATCTGAAAAGGTTTTAGGCCAATATGTACGTGAAGCTAAAGATGTCATTGAGTACAATAAGGTCAAGGATGTAATTGTCACATTGCCTACCCAACAGCAAAGGGTACTTGCAGCTATCTTAAGATTGACTCAAGAAGGAGAGGAAATCACTTCAGGTAAGCTATTTGAGGCTTATAAGGAGATTTCAAAAGGAGATGCAGTTACCTATAGAAGAATCTTTGACTTTGTAAATGAGTTGGAGATGTTAGGTATCATTTCCACAAACACTGTATCAAAAGGTAGAGCTAAAGGTAGAACCAATATCATTAACTTGCAAATTGATACAGATCTTTTGGAAGAGAATTTGTATAGTGTTTTATAGCCCAGCTTTTCCGCTCCTTCGGAGCGCAAAACCTGGACCAAAATTTTTTCCTAAAGTTGGGAGTAAAATCCACAACTATTTTACTATTTTTATAAAAATTTTCTTTATTTTCTTATTTTGTCCTTAAATAGTTCTTTTTTGAATATTGCTTAATTAAAATTGCTTATTTGTCTAAAATCTACTTTTTAAGAAGTATTTTTTTAATTTAACACTTATTTTAGTATTATTTTAAAAATGATAATATCATTTTCTTTTATATCAAATATGTTTAATAGTTTGTAATTCTTTTTTAAGTTAAATAAAGGTGATTATTTTATTTTCCATTTATTTAAGTAATGTCATTTCAAATTTGATTAAAATAAGTAATTTTAAGTATTTATTCATTATTTAAAGACTTATCAAGTATTTTTTAATTTTTTTAATTCTAATCTTTTATTTTGGATTATAATCAATTAATTATTCCTTATATTTGTAACATATAGTTAACTATATTTGGATAATAAAATAAAAGCTAAATCATTTTCATTTTGAACTATAAACTATGTAAAATCCTTGTTTTGAATGATTTTTTTTAGTAAGATTTATATAATAAAAGATTAAAAGTAAATATTAATCTAATTTGATTTTTTTGTTTTTAAAGCAAAATTGTCAAGTTAAGAAATGTTTAGGGTGGTCTTTATTGTTTGCTTGTAAAAGTCAAATGATAAACATTGGGTTTGGAAAAATTGAAAATTTTTCCGCTATGTTTTTAGAATAATTCAATGTGAAAATTATACTTGTAAGAATATGATTTTAGGATTGCTCTAAAGTGTGAGGTGAAATGATTTCAAGTAAGAATCTCACATTGCTTTTAGCAGTTTTGATTATGGGATTTTGTTTGATCTCATCAGTTTCTGCTATGGATATTGATGATTCTGCATCTGTATCCGATTCAGATGAATTATCCGATTCTAGTGTCTCACTTAAGGCTGATGAAAATAGTGTCAGTGATTCCAATCTAAATAGTGTGGAATCAGATGCTGGTTCAAGCAATGTAAATTCAGAAAATGAAGTTTTAAGTACTGATAATACTGTAGAAGATTCTGATTTGGAATATGATTCAAGCATAAAAAGTAGCAAGAACCTCTTAGGCGCATCTTCCCAATCTGACAGTGATGTTTTGCAGGCCACTGCAAAAACAAAAACCACTCTCAAGGGAAGTTCAAGTACCGTTTACAGAGGTAACTCATATACACTTACCTTAACTGATAATAAAGGCAAAGTCTTGTCTGGTCAAAAAGTCAGTTACAAGGTCAACGGAAAAACCTATACATTGACAACAGACTCAAAAGGTTCAACTTACCTTCAAATCAATTTAAAGGAAGGTAAATATACCATGGTCTGTTCATATGGAGGATCAAGCGCTTATGCTGCCTCAAGTTTTTCTGTAACACTATCTGTATTGAAGAATCCTAACGCTTTTTCTATAAAGGAAATCGAGGATGCGGCTACAAATGTAAAGAATTATGTTGCAAAGAACAAGAAATTGCCAAGCACTGTGAAAGTAGGAAGCAAAACTCTTAAGATATCTGAGTTCAGCTATCTTGCTTCAAAAGCGATATCTAACCTTAATTCCAATAAAAAGGGAGATATTCTATTAGTGTCTGGAATTTCAAATAGACAGTCTTCTGCACATTCATTTAAATCTACTGTATATAAGGCTCAGTATTTAGATTTGGCTAAAAAGACAATTTCAAGAATTGAATCTAAAAAGGCACCTTCTACTTACTGGTCTGTTAAGGACAGTAATGGTAAGGTTATCGGTAAGGCAAATTTCAATTTGTACACATATTGCTTTGCTAAGATTTTAGATTTCCATAAGTCTAAGAATTACTTGCCGAATTACTGTACTTTTGACAGTGGTGATTTTGCTCCGGCTAAAAAGGCTACAACCCTTAAAGGAAGTTCAAGCACCATTACCAGAGGAAAATCATATAAGCTCACTTTAACTGATGGCAGTGGCAATGTCCTTTCTGGTCAAAAGGTTAGCTTCAATATCAACAGCAAAACTTATACTTTAACTACAGATAAAAAAGGTTCTGCTTATCTTCAAATTAATTTGAAAGAAGGAAAATACCCTATGGTTTGTTCCTATGCAGGATCTTCCAAATATAAGGCATCAAAATTATCTGTAAGCATGACTGTATTGAAAAACCCTAACTTTTTCACACTTAAGGAAATTGAAGATGCATCAACAAATGTAAAGAATTACGTTGAAAAGAACAAGAAAATGCCTAATACTGTGAAGGTAGGAAGCAAAACTCTTAAGATATCTGAGTTCAGTTACCTTTCATCAAAGGCGATATCCAACCTTAATTCCAATAATAAGGGAGATATCCTTCTTGTATCTGGCATTACAAACCGTAATTCCTCTGCACATTCATTTAAAGCTACAGTTTATAAGGCTCCATACGTAGATTTAGCTAAAAAAACAATTTCAAGAATAGAATCTAAAAAAGCACCTTCAACTTACTGGTCTGTTAAAGACACATCAGGCAAGGTTATCGGTAAGGCAAATTTCAATTTATACACATATTCATTTGCCAAGATTTTAGATTTCCATAAGTCTAAGAACTACTTGCCTAATTACTGTACTTTTGATAGCAGTGCTTTTACCCCTGCTAAGAAGGCTACAAGCATTAAAGCCGGTTCAAGCAGCATTAAGAAAGGGGATACCTATTCTGTGACATTGGTTGATAATAATGGCAAAGGTTTAGCAAGTCAGAAAGTAACCTTTACAATATCTGGAAAGTCCTATAATAAGACAACTGACTCAAAAGGAGTGGCTTCCCTTAAGATTAACTTAAACGGAGGAACATACTCTGTAGTCTCTTCATATACAGGATCTTCCACATACAAGTCATCAAAATTATCTCAAAGCGTAACTGTGAAGGATTCAAATACATTCACTTTAGGTGCAATCGAAGCAGCCGCTACCAATGTAAAGAAATATGTTGATAATAATGATGTATTACCTAGTACTGTTACAGTCGCAAGCAAGAAATTAAGTATTTCACAATTCTCATATCTAATGACTAAAGCTGTCTATAATATTAATGCTGGTAACAAAAATGCAATTGCTCTTCCAAGCAGCTTGTCCAGTTGTAAATCCGAAGGGGATTCAATGGACGCTACAGTTTACAAGGCGGAATATGTTGACTTGTCAAAAAGAGTATTGTCTTTTGCGGAATCAAATAAGGTTCCCCCTGTTTACGCTAAGGTTTATAGTAGTTCTGGTAAATCTTTAGGTGATGCGGAATTTGATTTATACACTTATTCATTTGCTAAGATTTTAGATTTCCATAAGTCTAATAATGCTTTGCCTAATTATTGTACTTTCGAAAGTTCTGTATTCAAGGGAATAGTAGTTCCTCCAATTAATGTCTCAACTAAAATACCTTATAGTTCCAGTCAATTCAAAGCAGGTTTAAATGAGAAAAATACAGAATCAAACCTAACCAAATATTTGGTTGGAACTGGCCAATCAGCTATTACAAGTTCCATCAAGAACTTGGCAAGTCAATTGACTAAAGGTTTGAAGACTACTGAGGAAAAGGCTCAAGCAATCTATAATTATGTCAGAGATGAAATTGATTATAGCTATTATGCAAACTCTAAACATGGGGCTTCAGGAACCCTAAGTGCAGGTTCAGGAAACTGTGTGGACCAAGCAAGTTTAGTTGTTGCATTATGCAGAGCTTCAAACATTCCTGCAAGGTACTCTCATGCAAAAGGATGTACATTCTCAAGCGGTTTAGTAACCGGACACGTATGGGCTCAAATTCTCGTAAATGGTGTTTGGTATTCTGCTGATGCTACAAGTGTGAGAAACAAATTAGGTAACATTCAGAATTGGAACACTAATTCGTATAGCAATTTGAATCGTTATGCTGCTGTACCATTCTAGTATTAAAGTATTTAAAATGGATATAAGAGGATTTCCTCTTATCCAAATTTTTTTTATTTTTTTTAGTTAATTTTTATTTTGATTAATTTTTTTAAACTCTTATTTTAACTCTTATTTTAAACTCTTTTTTCCAATAAATCTTAATTATTCAATGATTTTTTAAACTTTTTTTTTAAAATAATTCTTATTTTTCTTTAACCATTTTTAATATTTTCTTGATTAAGATTAATTTTTTATATAATAAATTATTAAAATAGTTATGTAATGTATTAATAAAAATTACTAATTTCAAACATTATTTTAAAAAACTTTTATTTCTTATTATTTTTAGTAATTGATTCAAATTACTCTCTAATTTTTAAAAACAATTTTAAAATAATCGAATTTTTCATATTCCAAGATTTTCCGGCTGGTGTAACTATTAAGTATAAATTTGCATTATTATTGCTTTTGATAACAATACTGTCTGTATCTGCAGTTTCCGCAGACAGTATGGATGAGAATTCATTGGCTTTAGTTAGTGATGATTTTTCAGATTTAAGTGATAATATTGCTTTAAATGATTCTTTAAACGGAAGTCTGGATGATTGGTTATCCGCTAATTCAGATGATAGTTTAGATGATGATTTAGATGAAAATTTAAATGATAATGCTCAGGATAATGAGGATTTATCCGCTGATGAAGAGCCAGAACCAAAGGATACAAGTCTTGAAATCCTTTCTCAAGATGACTGGAAAATATATGGAAATGAAGATTATTATGTAAAATTGGTGGATGAGGACAACAATCCAATAGGTGATGCATTGATTTACTTCAGAATAGAAGATCCTGAAGGAATTTACACCTTTGAAACTGCATATACTGATGAAGATGGAATAGCTGCTTTATCCTTGGATTTAAGCATGTTGGGTATTCACAACATTCAAGTTTCATATGATGGTGACTTGGATTACAATCCTGCGGAATCTGTTTATTCCAATGTGATATTGTATGAAAAAACTGTAATTCAAACTCCTAAGGCTTATGCTTACAGATCTTCTGATTTCACTCTAAAGCTTGTTGATTCAAATGGAAATTCTTTATCAAATAAGGAATTGATCATCTATGTGGATGGAGTAGAATACATTAAAACCACTGATTCAAAAGGTCAAGTTTATGTGAAGATGCCTTCTGATAAGAGTTCAGTTAATCTTACTTGCGTTTTCGATGGTGAGGGTTATTTTGACCAATCAACATTGTCCATGACATTGCCAGTATATAAGAAAACCTATACAAAACCTTTGATTTACACTATCCTTAAAGGAAATTGCTTTAAGATATTATTAAAGGGCATTGATGGGAAAGTGTTGAAGAAAGAAAAGGTCAAGTTCACAATAAATGGAAAGACTTATACAAGAACTACTTGGAATACTGGAATAGCTTATATCAGACTTAAGCTTTCAAGAGGAAAATATAAAGTAAGCTTTTCCTATGGCAACAATGGGATTTATGGGCCTTCAAGCAATTCATCTACCTTGGAAATCATAGACCCTTCAGGCCAGTTCAAGAAAGGATTGAATCAGAACACTAAACGTTCTGTAAGCAAATACAAATATGGTGGTGGATACGCTAAGATAACCAAAGCCATTAGAAAACTATCCAAAAAGCTTACAAGCAAATATTCCACTAAGTTGGAGAAGGCAACTGCAATATTCAATTATGTTAGGGATAATTTAGGATACAGCTATTATGCAAATTCCAAAAAGGGAGCTGCAAAGACATTGAAAGTCAAAAGAGGAAATTGCTGTGATCATTCAAATCTGATAGTGGCTTTATGCAGAGCATCCAAGATTCCTGCGAGATATGCCCATGCAAAAGGATGCAGGTTCGGTTCTGGATTCACTACAGGTCATGTCTGGGCTCAGATATATGTAAATGGAAGATGGTATTCCGCTGATGGAACCAGCTATAGAAACAGTCTAGGCCATATTAAGAACTGGAATACAAAGTCCTATAAAAGACTACGTATTTACAGAAATATTCCATTTTAATTCTATTTTTTACTTTTTTTAAAAACTTTTCAAACAACTTTTTTAATAGATTTCATTTATTTTCAATAGCATTGTTATAAAATTTTAGGTTATCCAAAACTTTATATACTTTTTATATAAAATATTATTATATGAAAGAAAATCATATAAGGCTGTCTTATATGGTAATTAGATAATTTTTAATCAATAAAAATTAATTTAAATAATTTTAAAAAGAAAATTCAATTAAATAAATCACGGAGGTTCTACATGGCTAAAGAAATTAGTGAAAACATTGAAGAGTATTTGGAAGTTCTTTACAAGTTCGGAAGTAAAGATTCCCATGTATCTACAACAACTTTATCAAGAGAGTTAGGTATTGCGCCAGGTAGTGTTACTCAAATGCTTAAAAAACTTGAAGATATTGGTTATATTGATTATGTTCCATACAAAGGGGCTTCTTTAACTGATGAAGGTAGTAAAATAGCTCAAAAGATTACACGTAAACATAGAATTCTTGAAAGATTCCTAAAAGATGTCTTGAAAATCAAGGATGAAAACCTTCATGCTCAAGCTTGTGAAATGGAACACTCATTGTCTGATGAAGCTGAAAGAGCTATTTGCCATATGCTAGAACATCCTGATACATGTCCTGATGACCATTTGATTCCTGCATGTGACTTTGATTTCGCTAACTGTGATGACTGCATAAACAATCAAAGTGACATTGAAGACATTGGCGTTAGGGAATTCAATTTATTGTCCATTTCCCAATTGGCTTCTGGTGAAGAAGGTGAAGTTCTGTTCATAAGAGGTGGCGATTCTTCCCTTTCTGATGCAATGGATGCTGGAATTGCTATTGGATCCAAAATCAGAATATCCGATTCTGTAGATTCAAGTTATAATGTCTTTATAGATGATTCCCAAATAGAAGTTTCAAGGGATTTGGCAAATAACATATTTGTAAAAACATTCTAGCTATTAAATATTGATTTTTTATTAATTTTTTTATACTTTTTTTTAATTTTTCTTATTTCATTCATTACAGATTTTTATTTAGGTGTTTAGATGCGTGGAGATTTATGTGAAGGTATTGTAACCATAAAAATTGAAGAGGGCAACCAACGAGCTGTTTCCCTTAATCAAAAAAGCCAATTCGGTAAATTGTCCGAGGATTGCTTAGAGCTTTCCATTATTGAGGCATGCTATTTGATGGAAAGCGGAAGATTGGACATTTATGAAAACGACAAGAAATGTGATGTGAATTACATCATTGATCTAATCAAGGAAGAGGAGATTTACGGCAAATACCTTGTTTATAGGGATTTGAAAAACAGAGGTTACATTATCAAGACAGGATTTAAGTACGGATCTGAATTCAGACTTTATGAAAGGGGTACATGTCCAGGACATGCACACTCTGACTTTTTGGTT
>JAEEWY010000064.1 GCA_016291275.1 Methanobrevibacter sp.
GATGAAAATATTGCTCAAAAGGATGTTCTATCAGCAAGCTCCAGTGCTAATGTTCATAAGGTAAGCCCATCCAACTATTCAAAATATTTCAAAAACGGTTATGTGAATACTTCAATTGTCAAATCAGGAGACATCATTGACTTGTCTGGAAATTTCAATAAGGTGAATTTCACATTCACAATTCCTTGCTCTATAACAAGCAGCTTGAAAAACGCTTACCTTACCAATTGTGTAGTCAAATACGAGAATGTTAGCTCTTCAATCTATTCAAATGTCTCTAACTTAAGGTTTACCGTACATCTTGAAAAGCATCCATGTGTTTATGTAGTCTATTCAAATCATGTGAATGTATTCAACTGCAATGCCTATTCTACAGGTGCAAACAGTAATCCGACCCTTTTGGTAGGTTCCAGCTATTGCAATATCCATGACAATGTATTTGAAACCACCTTTACTGGTTATATGAACATGTCCTGGAAACGTGCAGGAATCTTGCTTGGAGAGTCTCACTACAACAACATTTATAGGAATGATGTAACTATCAAGGATTCAAATGGTATCTATTTGACAACTTACGGTTTTGACAAATCCAATTACAATAACATCTATAACAATACAATTAGATCTTCTGCAATCAGTGAAGAGACAGGCTTGCCTAACCCTTCAGCATGGGCTTATGGTGTCCATATCATGGGGGATTACAATAAGGCAATTAACAATACAATTTATCTTATGTATAGGGGAGTAGATTCAGAGGGAAGCTTCAATGAAATAATTGGAAACAATATCTATGCTTTGGCCGGTAGCTATTATGAAGGAAACAATGGTACTGATGGTGGAGAGTATGGAATCCATGCATCCTATGACAATACAATCATAAACAATACAATTCATGACAGTAAAATTACAGGATCTGCAATTTATGTAACAGTCAATTGTACCGCTTATGGCAATGTCATTCAAAACATAAGTGGAGAGCATGCATTTGAGTTTTCAATTTCAGCTTCAAACACATTAGTTAAAGATAATTTCATCAACATGACATCAGGAAATGGAATGTACATTAGAGGAAACATGACCAATGTAACTGTCTGTGATAATGACATTCACTCTCCTGAAGGCACAGCAATTATAGTCAAAGTCCTTTCAAAAGCGAAGATTCCAGATTTCATTTATATAGAAAACAACAGAATCTTTGATTGCAACGGCACAGCAATCAATTTTGCAGAAGTTGAAAACAAGTCCAATATCACTTTCATCAACAATTCAATAATAATCACTAATGGCACTTTCTTCAATGCTTTTGATTCACAAGGGCTTATGAAAAATCAAAAGGCCATTGATAATCTTCTATTTAAAGGAGAGTTTGCTGATTTGCCAGTTGATTCAATCACAATAAATCAGGGAATTAACATCTTAGGTGAAAATTGTCAAATAGCAGATATTCCTTTCAACATCATTTCATCAAACATAAGAATTGATAATATTTCTTTAATAATTAAAAATGGCAAGAATGCGTTCCATTTGGATAATGTAGAAAACATCAGCTTTTTAAACAATACAATCACTGTTGATTCTGCAAATTATGCTTTAGTCCTAAACAATTCAAAAATTAATATGGTGGACAATCTCATTACTATTAATGACTATAATCCTGCCATTTTAAATGATAATGGAAGCTATATCCTGTATGGTGAGAATATCATTAAAACATTGGCAGATATTGATATAGAGTCACTTAACGATTCTACATTAAAAATCACTGTTTTTATAGTGAGTGATGACAATTACGATTCAATTTTCAATTCAGCTGGAAACTTCCATGATGATTTTGACATAGCTATTGGAGACACTTTAAAGATAGCTAATTTAACCAATAAGACAATTAGAATTGACATTCCTTTAATCATAAGTTCCTATAAGGATTCCATAATCAGCAATTCCACAATAATCTTGGAAGATATGGCATCAAACACCAATATATCTGATTTAAGATTTAAATTGGAAAACGGTAATCTCAATAAAGACTTCTCATTCATCATAATCAAGGATGGAGTAAGCAATTTAATCATTGAGAATAATCATTTTGATGTTTCAAATCTTCTTGGAGATGCAAAGTTATCTGCAATTAAAATAATAGGATCCGATGAAAGTGCCAAAAATATAATATTATTAAATAATATGTTTAATTTATATGCTGATTTAAATTCCATTTCAGCCATTTCAGCACTTAATGAAGGATTCAATAATTATGATGACATTACAGATTCCTTAACTCTTATAAACAACAATATTTCCATAGCCAATAGCCGTGAAGAAGGTTCAAGTTACGGAATCAATCTGATAAACAGCAAGAATTTAAGGATATCTTCAAATGATATTGATGTAAGCGGAGACACTGCATTTGGACTTTATTTAAACAAGGTTTCAAGTTCAATCATTAAGGACAATGCATTGCATGAAAACAATGCCTTTGTAAATATGGTTCATTCCAACAACCCAACCAAGGATATTCAAAATGCAATAGATGCTGCATTAAACGGAGATACCATTTATTTGGGAAATAGTCTTTATGCCATTAAGGATTCCATAATTGTCAATAAATCAATTAGCATAGTTGGTGGAATCTTATTGGATAATATTGATTCAAGTTCCAATCAATTGCTTTCAAGTGATGATCCTTTATTCGTCGTGGCTGGCAAAAATACAGTTAATTTCTCTAACATGACTGTTATATTGAATAACAATGACTTATTCATTTTATCATTATTGAAAAATTCAACAAATTCAATGGATGTTGACTGTCCTATTGTCAGAGTTGAAAACAGCAATTTTACAAGGAACAATGATGCTGTTGAGGAAGATTCCATCTATCTTGCAAAAGCGATTTCAGAAAGACCATTGTTTGAAATTGCAAATGGCATTAATCTTGAGGATAATAACCTGATTGAAAACATGAATCAGATTAAATATTATCTATTCAATGATTCCGATTCAAATGAGATCAATTTCAATAATGGAGTAAAAACTTTTATTTTACCTGTCCATTTGATATGCACTGCTTTAGATAAGGATATTTATGGAAACAGGTTTGGGTATTTTGAAGTGGAATTGGTGGATGAAAATGCCAATAGGTTGTCCAATAAATCCATTTACATTTCTTACAATAATGCAATTTATAAGTTGATCAGCGATTCAAATGGAAAGGTCAAGCTTCCAGTAAATATAAATAATTACGGCATTTCCAATCTTTTAGTCAGTTTCTTGGGGGATAAGGAGTATAGTGCATCATTTGCACCTGGAAAAGTGACTGTAAATAAGCAAAAGGCAAGCTTAACCGCTCCGAATAAGTCTTATTATGTCAATGCAGTCAAGTATTTGAAAGCCACTTTTAAGGATGCTAACGGAAAGCTAATTAAAAATAAGAAGATTAGTTTTATTGTAAGCGGCAAGACATATAGTGCTTATACTAATTCAAAAGGTGTAGCTACTGTAAAAGTCAAATTAACTGTTGCCAAGACATATGTTGTAACAGTCAATTATGCTGGAGACAGCGTTTACAGTCCAATCAGCAAATCATTTAAGGTTTATGTGAAAAAGGTCCCTACAAAATTAATTGTAAAAAACAAATCTTACAAGAAGTCTAAAAAGATCAAGAAACTGACCGCAACATTGAAGACAAAGAGCGGAAAGGCTCTTGCCAAAAAGAGATTGACTTTCATTGTAAACGGCAAGAAATACACTGCAAAAACAAATAAGAAAGGTGTTGCAACTGTGAAAGTTAAGGTATCCAAGAGAAAAACCTATAAGTTTACAGTTAAGTTTGCTGGAGGCAGCACCTACTTGAAGACCAGTAAAAAGGCCAAGCTTAAAATTAAATAGTTTTTATCCTTTTTTTTAATTTCTCTTTTTATCTATTTTCCTTTTTTGCTTTTCATTTATTTTTTTATTATATTTTCTTTACATTTTTTAAAATATTTGCCATATTTGATTTTATTATATACTAATTTCAAATATGATTTATATTTTATAAATTATAATAGAAAACCTTTTTAATAATTATATAGATATATAATAATAATCAAAATTTATCAAGTATTTTGGTTATTTTGTAAATGAATTTTTAGAAAATTTTTATATGTATTACGAATTTATGAAGAGGTTTTATATTATGAAGCTTAATAAATTCACAGTCGTTTTAGCTATTTTATTGGTATCAATATTAGCTATTGGGGCTGTAAGTGCAGAGTCTGTAGACGATGCTGGAATTGGTGCTGTCGCAGATGGTGACATTCAGGGATCTGTCGAAGTTACAGACACTGCAGATGATTTAAGTACTGCAAACACTGCAGATGAGACTGTTGGCGATGACAGTAGCGGTCCAGATGATACAGTGGATTATGATCTTGATGATGATACATATTCTACATACTTCAATGAAGACGGTACTGCTACTGACGCGTTAAGTGCTGACGGAAATTACTATTTAAACGTTGGTACTTTAACCAATAAAGACATAAAAATTGTTTCTGGCCAAAATGTTTACATCCAAGGTAAAGAAGGAGCAGGTATAATCAAGAATGGTACCATTACTATTGGAAATGGTGCTGATAAGATTGAATCTGTTCAAATTTCTGGAATAACTTTTGTCAATAATAATAAAGATGGTATTTGTATTAATCCATATTCTGAAAACATTGCAATTGCTAGAAACAACTTTGATTTGACTTATGATGCTAGTTATGGTGCTCTTGATTATGCTTCTCCTATGGCTATTGTAAGCTATGGCTATGTTAATGGCATAACTATTGTTGGCAACAACATTAGTATGAAAAGTGCAGCTATGTATACTTATGGTATTGATTTGACTATTTATACTCCTCATTGGGGTCCTCAAGCTGAAGCTAACCCTAATGATATCTATATAGCGGATAATGATATTTTCATTGATTCCAGTTCTGCTTATGGTATGGGCGAAGGTATGTATCTTGATAGTCTTACCAATGCGGTCATTGAAAACAATAATATTTATGTTCATACTGTAGGGGATGCTGCTAATTATGGTATGCAGCTTTCCGATTCCTGTGCTTTCAATTATGTTGACGATGAGTATGAAGGTGCGGCTATTTCCCCATTTAATGTAACTATTAAGGACAATACTGTTGTATTGGATTCCAATGACATGGCTTATGGTATTACTGCAATTAGTGCTGGTCCTTTCGATACTGATTATCAACAATATGTTAGAGACATTGTTATTTCAGGCAATGATGTGACTGTTACTTCTGCTAAAGGTGCAATCGGTATTGGTACTTCCAGTTTTGATGCTGCAATTGTTGATAATAAGATTACTGTAAGTGCAGATGCAAGTGCAGTTAACAATGCTTATGCTGATAATTATTTCGGAAATGAAAGCAGTGCAGTTTATGTAAATAACTATAACGACGTGAATGGTTACTTCTATAACAACACTGTTACTGATAATGTGATTGTTTCCAATGTTCCTGCTATCAGAATTAATAAAACTGAAGGAATTCCAGGATATCCTGTCGAACCATTAGTAATCGAAAACAATGAAATACAAAACAGTATTTTCATTGATGATGAAAGTTTCGCTACTTACTTCAATGCAGATGGAACCATTAAGGATGATGCTCCTATCACTGCAGGAGACGTACTTCTCTTAGGTGACTTAACCAATAAGAAATTAGTCATTGACACTGGATTGATCATTAGAGGAGTTCCTAATAAAAAATTAGTAAACTCAACAGTCAATCTTGTTCAAGGTGCAGACAATTCTGTAATCGAAGATTTAGACATGGAATTCACTGGTGATAACACTACCGGTTCCATTGGAATTATCTACATTATAAATGTAAATAATGTAACCATTCAGAACAATATCATTGAAGTCCCTGACTTTGTTGATAAACCAGGTTCAAAATACGGTTCCTCTGTTTATGCCATTGAAGTTGAAAGTGGAATGTTAGGCTGTAATGACATATTCATAAACAATAACTTCATTACTATGGAAGGATCTTGCAGAAACCTTTACGGCATTGATGTATTTGCTAATTCTTACTATTCACAACCTAGACTTACTAATGTAAACATCTTTGAAAACTATATCAACATCAAAGGTGGTTCACGAATGGCTGAAGGCATTTATGTAAGTGCTTGTGATGATGTAATAATTGATGGAAACACTATCGATTCCACCTCAAATGGTGCGGCTTATGGTATTGCAACTGACCAAAACACCAATACAGTGATTGCATCCAACACCATTAGTGCAGATGCAGCTACCCAAGCATATGGTATTGTTGCAACCACTTCAGGTAGTGACACAATCATCCGTGCAAATGAAATTGATGCTAAAGGTACCGGTGCTGTAGGTATTGGTATTAATTATCAAGATGGAGTAATCATTGAAGACAACACTGTTGCCATTGATGGTGGAGACTACACTAGTTTAACTCCAGGGGATAGTTTAGGAAATGCAAATGCAGCTATCTTAGTTGGAGATGGCAACACTAATGTTGAAATGAACAATAACGATGTAACTGAAACCAGTACAGTCAGATTAGACACTGTAATTGAAGTAAGTGATCTTACCGTAACCGCTGCTCCAAGTGGCGAAGGCAAATTGCAAATCACCTTAAAAACTGCTGGTGGCATGGCTTTAGCAAATCAAACTGTTAAAGTAGTATTCGACAGTAAAATGTATGAATTGACCACTGACGCTAAAGGTGTTGCTACATTCTCATTCCCACTTAGCAAAGGCGGAACCTACAACGTTGAAGTCTTCTACTTAGGTGATGATGATTACAGAGGTGCTGATGCTAGTGCAAAGATAACCATCAATAAGGTTAAAACCAGCATAACTGCATCAGGCAAAACTTTCCTTGCTACTGCAAAGACCAAGAAATTAACTGCAATCTTAAAAGATGCAAACGGTAAAGCAATTGCAGGCAAGAAAGTAACCTTCACTGTAAACGGCAAAACCTACACTGCAACCACTAATGCAAACGGTGTTGCAACTGTTAAATTAGCTTTAAAAGCTGCAAAGACCTACAAAGTAAGCATTAAATTTGCAGGTGACGGTGTTTACGTTGCATCTACCAAGACAGTTAAAGTCAAACTCAACAAAGAGAAGACCAAATTAACTGCACCTAAGAAGACTTTCAAAAGAACTGCTAAGACCAAAAAAGTAGTTGTCACTCTTAAGAACTCTAAAGGTAAAGCTATCGCTAAGAAGAAAGTTACCTTAATAGTCAATAAGAAAAAATACACTGTGAAAACCAACAAGAAAGGTAAAGCAACCTTCAAAGTTAAATTAACTAAAAAAGGTACCTTTAAATACACAGCTAAATTTGCAGGTGACACTCAATACAAAGCAGTCAAAAAGTCTGCAAAAATTAAAATAAAATAAGTTAGTTATTTTATCTAGTGTTTGAGCATATGCTCAAATCCTAGATCTTTTTTTATTTTTTTTAAATCATATTATTGATTCTATTTTTGTCAAGTTTTTAAAATTATTTCTTGATATTTTTATATATTATCGCTTATTTTTGTAATTTAAACTATTTTTTAAAAAAGATTTTTAGATTATATTTAAATTGGTTTTTAAAAAAAGAGATAAGTAAAAAATTAATTTAGAAAATTATAATAAAAAAATTGAAAAAAAAAAGAAAATATTTCTTAAGTTTAAAAACAAAATATGAAAATAGTAATAGTTGGGATTTGCTTCCAATTAGGGATAAGAGTTTTGGTCAAGGTTTTTGACCGAAGGTCAAAAAGCTTGAATTAAAGGGTGGTAATTTGACAACCATCACTTTCAACAATCAAGGTATGTTCCTTTTGTGATACCCATGCGCCTGTTCTTTCCTTAAGTGCAGCATATGGATAAATTGCCATAGCGTCCCCCAATTGCTTAAGGCCAGAGTTCACTCTATGTTCATTGAAGTTTTCTGTAAGCCAGCGTCCACTAAATGGCAAGTAACGATAATTCTTTTCAATATGTTGAAGCATCCTTTGAGTATTTTTCATTCTAAATGGTTTTGACTGTAAAAATGAAAAGATATATGCACCATTGCAGTCATTTACAATACCTTCACCATTTGTTGCAAAAGGTTCGATTGCTACAGCTTGTCCTTCCTCAAGAATTGTTGGATCATTATTGTCATAATTCGGCACTGAAATACCTGCATGCAAGTTCCAGT
>JAEEWY010000065.1 GCA_016291275.1 Methanobrevibacter sp.
TATTACTAAACTATTTTTATCCATATAAACTATTTATATTAATATAAACTATTAGTATTATATTAAACTATTCGTAATAGATAAAAATAATTTGTATTTTTTAATAAATCTTAAAATTTTTTCAGCAAATATCTAAAAATTTATTTTTATTATATCAAACTATTCGTAAAAATTAAAACTAAATTCAATTTTTATTAAATTTATGGATTTTTTTCAGGAAAAAATTAAAATATTTCAATAATATTGAACTATTCGTAAAATATAAAACAATATCCAATTTTTTTCAATCCTGTTTCCTTCATATAGTGAACTAATATTTTTTAATTTATATGAAATTTTTCAAGATCAATAGTTTCCTTATTTTAATATGATAATTTTTGAAAATTAATATTGATCATAATATGAATTTTTTTCTAAGTTCGGAATATGAAAAAAATCTGCAGGAAAAATTTATTGAAAAAATCGATTTTTCAATTTTAAAAAATAGCTGATTTTAAGAGGTTTTTTGGAAAATTTTTTAAAAATTTACTTCGTTAAACTACAGTATAACGAAGTAAAAAATATTTTTGAAAAATAAATATTCTAAAATATCAAAAAAGTATAAATTGATGTATATGTATTTGTATCATTTTGGTATTTTAGAGCATTTTTGATTTTTAGCTAAATTTTTCAATTTTACACTTGAAATTTAACCAAAATATTTTTTTTGAAAAATTTTAGATTTTTTCATAAATGATCTTCAACAGAAATTTTCAGAATTATAAAATTTTGATCATAAATGTTTTGAAGGGCGGAAAATAATAACAAATTTTATAATTTTCAGCTTCTTTAATTAAAAAATATAAAAATTATAAATTTTGTTAAAAAGTAATACTTTTATTAAAAAAATTATTATTTTTTATAGTAATACTTTTTAATAAATTATTATTAATTAAATAATAAAAATTAACCAAAAATTATTACTTTTTTAAAAATAAAAAGTATTACTTATGCTTGATTTTTTAATACTTTATAAAATTTTTTAGTAATACTTATTTTAGTTTTTTTAATAATTATGCAAAATATTAAGTATTAATAATTAATAAAAAAGTAATATATTGATAATAATTTATATAAAAAAAGTAATAACTAGAAGAAATTTAATAATTATCTTTTTGGAAGATTATTAGATAAGAAAAATGATTGATATGATAGTAAGAAAAATGAATAAAAATTAACTTCGGATAAAATAAAATAGTTAAAAATAGCATAAAATAACAAAAGCATATACATCCAACAGTTATAAAATATAAAATTAGGTATAACTATTAAAAATATTAAAGAAATGCCTAATTATTTTGATAGTGATAATAAAAATAGTGGTTTGTAATAGGAATAATTTAATATAAATAATAAATAGTAAATTGAATTATCTAAATTCAATTTTACCATTGTTATTAATCAAAATTCCTTTGCCAATCATTGAATCAATGACTAAAGTGATTTTATTGGAAGTCTTTTTGGAAGTTGATCTAAAACCAAAAGTTCTGGAAACACTCTTAGCTAATTCCTGAACTTTCAATGATTTTTCAAAGCTTAATACTAAATCAATAGCTTTTTCAATTTCGACTTCTGAAATTAAATCAATATTAGGCTTAACTCTCTTTCTAACCTTAACAGAGTCATAATCAATGAATAAGAAATCATTTTCTCTAATTAAAAGCAAATGATTCTCGTTTCTATCAATTACTTCTAAAATAGTGTTTTTAAACTTAGTTCCTGCACGAGATAATCCGCAACCTTCTCTTAATCTACGTATAACAGTATCTACATGAACAGGACCTTCAGCAGCTACGATATCCATAACAGCAGTTGCCAATTTCTTTTCATCGTCATAAATTTCAGATGGAGATTGAATGATTAAATTTTCAATTTCCTTATAATCTTCAATATAATCGCTTAAATCACCTGTAGGAGTTAATCTAGTATTATCTACAGCTCTAAGAACATTAGTTTCCTTGATTCTTTCATCTTCCATATCCTGATAGCCTTGACCTACATCAGTGATTATATCTTCAAATGTATCATCATCTATTTCTATGTCATCAATATGCACAAACTCATCATCTGAATCTATTAATTCATCTCCAAGTTCTTCTAGAATAATGGATTCCTCTGGAATGTGGTCTTCTATTATAGGTTCACTGTTTGTAGGATAAGTTTCTGTAGTTTCATAGACATTAGTTTCTTGATTAATTGATGAACTTATAGGGATAATTGGTTCTGTTTCATCATCTATATAATCAAATTCTGGAATTTCATCTAAGAATGAATCCACAGAATCTTCCACATATCCATCAGAGGATGAATTAGTGTATTCTTCTATTTTATCTAAATATTCATGTTTTTTAGAAGTAAATAATGATTCATAACTGTCTTCTTTTGGACTTTGAGTATTATCGATAACTGCAGGCTCTTGGTATGGTTCATATGGATCCTCGAAGAATTCATCGTCTGCATTACGGTCTATAACATAAACTGTTTCCCTTTCAGTAGGATTTTCTATCTCATCCATAGAAGCTTTTAAGTATAACATCTCATTCTTTAGGCTGCTAACTGTTCCAGCAAGTCCAGTTTTATTCCTATCATTATTCCTAGGATATTGAACTGCATTCTTTTTAAGAGCATTATCAATTCCTACTGCACTGTAATAATATGGACTATCTGGATTATTAGGGTCATGATAAGCCTCTTCATTAGCTTGAGATTGTCCATTTGTTTGGGAATTCTTATCAATTTCATTGACTGAATCTTCAGATTCTTCATAAAACTCTTCAAATTCATCATCAATTGGAGTAATATAATCTCCATCTTCTTCATAAGAATTATTTTGATTATTGTTTCTTATCTCAGCACTGATAGGAACAATAACATCTGGAGACTCATCAAATGCTTCTTCCTCTTTCTTTCTTCTAGGAGCTTTATATTCTCTCATATTTTCATTACCTTCAGATTCATTAGTTTCTAAATCTTCTTCATTTAACTCTTGGATAATATCTTCTGAAATATCTTCTATGTCCTCTTCAATATCATCTTCAAGGCTGTATACAATTACATCATCATCTTCATCTTCTTCATCAAAACTGTATACAGGTGCACCTTTGATATCTTCATCAATTTCATCATCAACTTTTTCTTCAAATATTTCTTTATTATCCTCTTTAATGTTATCTTTAATATCCACTTCAAGATTTTCTTCAGTAGTATATTCTATATCATCATCACTAATAATACTTTCCTTTTCTTCAAAAGTATTAATATTTTCATTAATTTGATCAAGAATTTTGGTTTCCTCAAATTCAATTGACTCATCATTACGTGTTTCTTTTTCAATTGATTTTTGCTCATTTTTAATAGGCTTTTTATCATGTGGCTCTTCAGATTGCCTTTTAATTTGCTCTTTTTGAGCTTTTTGAGACTCTTCTACACTTTTAGAATCATTATTTTGCCTATTATTTACTAATTCATCCCCTATATTCCTTAATCTATTCATAAGAGATTTTGCTACAGTACTTCCATTATTCTTATTCCTATTTGAAGTATTATTGGCTTTATTAGAGCCAGCAGAATTCTCTTTTACTTTAAATTCACCATCTTGTATGCCTTTTTTATATGAAGAATTATCTTTAGATTTAGTTTTATTATCCCTTGATTTTCCTTCAAATCTAGAGGAAACATCATCTTTAGATGAATTGAATTTAGGGCTTCTTTGAGGTTTTAAATTAGTTTTTTTCTCTTTTACTTGATTTATATGAGTATTAGATTTATTTTCCTTCTTTTCTTCTTTTCTGATATTTTCTTTAATAGGAATATCAGTTTTCCCTTTTTTCTCTTTTTCCTTTATACTATTCTTGTTTTTTGGAACTTCAGGCTTTTCCTCTTCTATTATTTCTATAGATGGAATATCGATTTCATCTTCCTCATCGATAAGATCAGGAATATCATCAATGGAAGTTTTTTCTTCTTTGGTAGAGTTTTTAGTTAATTCATCTTCAAATCCTTCCAAGTATCTGTTGATTAAATATTCTTTTTCCCTATCCTTTTCAGCCTTTTGATTGATTTCCTCTTTAATGGATTGGATATTTGCCAAATCATTATCTGAAACATTATTTACAATATCCATTTCATCTTCTTCGTTATTCTCTATGAAATCATCATTCTCATCTTCATCATCATCTTTTCCAAGGATAACAGTAGTTACAGGATTGATTTTCATTGATTCAACATCATTGATCTTTTTCTTCAAGTCCTTAACTTTAGTATTGACTATTGTTGATTCAATATTCTCCAATAACTTAGCTCTTGCCAAGTCTCTGTTTCTATACCAATCAGTAGACCAGATATGATATATATTCCAACCTAAACCTTTTAAAACTTGTTCTCTTAATCTATCCCTGTCTCTAGCGACCTTGCTTGAAGCGTAATTATGGCCATCACATTGGATTCCTAAAATGTATTTTCCAGGATTATCTGGATCTTTAATAGCTAAATCCACTCTAAATCCAGCACAACCCACTTTTTTGTCCACTTCATATCCATTTTCAGCTATGAAGTTACAGATTGCATCTTCAAATGGAACTTCATCATAATCTTCATATTGAACAGATTGGTTATAATGCAAGTTTTCAGCATATTCCAAAAATGCCTGCAATGATTTTACACCAAATGGCGGATTAGCAGTTAAATGAATATCATGAGCTCTGAAGTTTGTAAACACTACACATTTTTCTCTTGCTCTTGTAACAAGTACATTTAAACGTCTTTCTCCTCCGTCCTGGTTCAATGGGCCGAAGTTCAATGACATTTTGCCTTCTGTGTCATAACCGTATCCTACACTGATTAATATGACATCCCTTTCGTCTCCTTGGATAGTTTCAAGGTTTTTAACAAAGAATCTTTCTTCCTTGTTTTCTGAAAAGAGGGCTTCATATTCAGGATGTGCTTTTCTTTCAATCTCCAATTCCTCTAGAATAGCATTCTTTTGAGCAACAGAGAATGTACCTACACCTAAACTCTTTTTGTCACCATATTTTGCAAAGTGATTGAATATCTCTTTAACAACATCCTTTGCTTCAAGAGGGTTAGCTGAGCCTTCTCCTCTATGGTATTGTGTATTAGGATTGTAATGGAATTTAAGCCCTAATTCTGGATCTGTGTGAGATGGAGATGGATAGACCAATAGCTCATTATCATAAAACTCTCTGTTAGAAATATTAATTAAAGACTCATGACGACTTCTGTAGTGCCATTTAAGCATTTTAACTGGGAATGATAACTTACATAAATGCAATATGCTTTCCATATCCAAAGCAGTTGCCACCTCTTCCCCGCTTTCACTGTCAGTCATTTGGTCAAAGAAGCTTGTAGGAGGTAATTGTTGAGTGTCTCCCATTACAACAGCAGTCTTACCTCTCATGAATGCACCTAATGCATCCTCAGGTTTCACTTGACTTGCTTCATCGAAAATAACAACATCAAACTGCAATTTAGGATTTGTAGGATCAAGGTATTGTGCAATGGACAATGGACTCATCATAAAGACGGGCTTGATCTTCTTAATGGTTCCTCCTGCCTTTTCAAGCAATGTTCTAACAGGTAAATGTCCACTTTTTCTTGTGAATTCTCCAGCCAATACCTTAGCTTCTGGGTCATTAGCAGCACCATAAATCTTAGGAATTTGGCTGTTTAGCTTATTGAAAATCCTTTTTCTATTCAAGTTAATGATCTTTACATCTAAATCCTTGAATTCCTTGATTCTGTTTTCATGCAATTCACCGATAAATGTTGCTAATGTGTCATTTTCATTGAAAACAATATTGAGTAAGCTGTCTGCAAAATTGCCTAAAACCATTGGCTTGACATCATCTTTCTTAATGTTTCTTTTTTCAATGGTCTTAATGAATAATGATGCCTCACTATTCCTGCATGCTCTTTTGGTGTTGGAATACTGAGACCATAAATGTAAACTTGATAATTGTCCTTTCCATTTATTCAATTGATTTTCCCATTTATCAAATGGAACATCATCTGTTTCTCTTTTAAAGATGATTTTGCTTCTTGGATTTAATTTTGATTCCAATTTCTTAAGATTTTCATAGAATCTATTGCCCTTTTCAACATAGTCATCTATGCTTGAATCCATATCTGGAAGGAAAAGGTCATTTGAAAGCATTTTTACGGTAGTTTCACTAAAAGTGCCATTTGATATGAGATAGACAAATTTGTTCATCCAATTTGCTACTTGCTTCAAGTCATTTATATTGGCATTTTCACTCCATAAATCACCGAAATATGCTCTTCCAAGAGCTTCGTTGTCCTTTAGGCTTTGTCTGATTTTAATATGGTTTCTCACTTTAATCAAGTCATTCAATGCTTCCCTATCACTTGGAACATTGCCGTTATAAAGCTTATAAAGCTCTTCCTTATGGGAATTTCCACCGAATAGCTTGAATTTCTTATTGGATTCCTTTTCCAAATCATATATTATTGTATCTAAATCTGCAACAAGCAAATAATCTGAGAATTTATTAAATAATCCAGATGCATGCTGATAATGCTGCAATAGCTTAATGAGCTCTAAGGATTTCTCTGGACTATTGAACCAATATTTGCTAAGCAAGACTGAACTATCCACTAAGTTAGCACTTTCACTATTTAAAATATTTAAAGCAGTTATTGAGTCTTCATATTCCTTTAAGGTATTTGGAATTTTTATGCCGTAAACTTCATTGACAACATTCATTTCATATCTGAAATCACTTAAAGACTCTAAGCTATCCCTAATCAATAATTCAATTTCCCTTAAATCCGCAGGAAGCAAACTCTTTGGATTGCAATAGCTCCATGGATTGTTTTTAGAAATGGTTGAGTATAATTCCGCTAAATTCTCTAATGATATTATAATATCATCCAATTCCTTCATTGTTAAGTCTTCAGCATTATTGAATCTAACTAAAGGCAATAATTTACTTTGTCTTGCAAAATAATCCTCTGAAGACTCTTTCATACCATACAATTCAAATGGTGTGAGATTTACATTAGCCATTGGAGTGTGAATAATCTCAGCATATTGGTCTAATTGGTCACGTAAGTTTTCTAGCTTTCTAAGGGTTTGATCCAATTTCAAGTCTCTTGTAGCCCTAACATTAGTTGCTTTCTTAAGGTTTTTTAAGAATTGCTTTCGTCTTGTCTTGTGTGAATGCAATTCCAATACGAATTTTCCAAGACCAACACTATCCAATCTGCTTTTTACAACTTCAAGTGCAGCCATCTTTTCACTTACAAAGAGAACTGTTTTCCCTTCTGCTATAAGTTCTGCAATCAAGTTTACGATTGTTTGTGATTTACCTGTTCCTGGAGGCCCTTCTACAACTAAATTATGGCCTGCCTTTACGTTTTCTATTACTGCAATCTGTGATGAATCAGCATCCAAGACTTGATACATTGTCTTATAATGGAGTTTTTCATCAACATCCTCTTCCTCAAATGTATCCTCATAAACATTTTTGCTTGGATTGAATATTGATTGAATAAGTTCATTTTTAGTTAAATCAACATCTTTGCTCCAACTTTCAGGATTCAAGTCATTATACATGACAAATTTAGTAAATGAGAAGAATCCTAAAGCCACATCATCCTTAACATCCCATTTGCTAAATGGTCTGATTGCCTTTTTAACATCTGCTAAGTATTGGTTTACACCTTCAATGTAGGAGGTTTGCTCAAACTTAGGAAGCTCAATTCCTGCTTCACGCAATTTGGCTTGAATTGAGATGTTGTTTTGAATGTCTTCTCCAGTCCAGGATAATGAAAATGAGTTTCCAACCTTCTTACGTTCCATAGCTACTGGAATAAGAATAAGTGGAGCTAAATTCTTTTGTCTTGGTTTCTTCTTATCAATCCATTCAATAAAACCAAGAGCAATATACAAGATATTGTAACCTTGTTCCTGAACCATTGTCTTAGATTGCTGGTCAATATAAAATAGTCTTTTTTGAAGCTCACTAGGTGTCAAATCTGCTTTTAAGGTTTTATCGCTTTCAGATGATAAGAATTCCTTGGTTTGATCTATGAAAGTGTGAGCTCTGGATTTCTTGGTCTCTGCCTTATTAGGAGAGAAATACATTTTCTTATTCTCTAAAACAAGGATCTTATATGCATTCATAGGTG
>JAEEWY010000066.1 GCA_016291275.1 Methanobrevibacter sp.
TTATTTTTTAACAATAGTTATAAAATGATTGAAAAAATAAAATAATAGAAATGAAAAACAATTAGATTCCTTGCTTTTCAAATTCATTATCTAAAAATATGTTCATATTGTCAATAGCCAATTGGACCATTTCAGGGGAAGGTCCTCCAGGAACATTTCTTATCTTAACGTTTTCAATTGGATTCAATGCATTGTGAATCAATTCATCATCAAGACCTAATTTTTCAAATCCAAGCTCTTCTGCAACATTATCCACATATGCACCATCGATTTCACTTGGATTCACTCCTTCAGCAACTGCCTCATTTACAATTCTTCCTACAATCTTATGAGCTGTTCTGAATGGTATCTTTCTTTCCCTTACCATAATGTCTGCCAAATCGGTAGCTGTAGCGAAGTTAGCTCCTGCCAATTCAAGGCATCTTTCTGTATTGAAAGTTACAGTCAAGAGCATATGGTTGACTATCTTTAAGGTGTCAAAGGCAACATCACATGCATTCCATAAGTGAGGAGTGATTTCCTGCAAATCCCTGTTGTAAGTGTATGGAATAGCTTTCAATATTGTAAGGATAGTTACAAGTTCACCGTTTACAATAGCGCATTTTGATCTTGCAACTTCTGCAACATCAGGGTTTTTCTTCTGTGGCATGATTGAAGATGTTGATGAGTATTCATCAGCCATTGAAACGATTCCAAACTCGTAAGTGCTCCAAAGAACCAATTCCTCACAGATTTTTGACAATGTGGTGCAAAGAGCGCTTAAGTCAAATACGGTCTCTGCAATATGGTCTCTTGATGAAACACCATCCATGGAGTTTTCAAGATAATCGTCAAATCCTAATAATTGAGTTGTGAGTTCCCTATCAATTGGAAAACTTGTAGTTGCCATAGCAGCAGAACCTAATGGGTTTAGATTGACTCTCTTATAAGTGTCATCCAATCTTTGGTAATCCCTTTTTAGTGCTTGTGCATGTGCCATCAAGTGATGAGCCAATGTAACTGGCTGTGCATGCTGCAAGTGAGTGTATCCGATCATTACGGTTTCCTTATGCTCCTTTGCAAGCTCAAGGATTCCTTCAATGAATTCAAGGATTCCAATTTGAATTTCAGTTATTCTGTCTCTTAAAAGAAGTCTTATGTCTGTTGCAACTTGGTCATTTCTTGACTTTGCAGTATGCATGAATCCTGCTTCAGGACCTACAAGCTTTGTTACATAGTTTTCTACAGCCATATGAACGTCTTCAACAGAATGGTCAAATTCAAGGGCATCAAAGCCTTCATCACTTAGCTTATCCAATGCTTCAAGGATCTTATCAGCTATTTCTCCATCAATAATTCCTTGTGCCTTAAGCATTGAAGTGTGAGCGTAATTGCATTGAATGTCTGCATCAAAGATAAATCTGTCAAATTCCAATGAAGAAGTGTATACTGCAGCTTCATCGGTCATTTCCTTTTCAAGTCTTCCAGTTCTAATTTTCAAGGATATCAACTCGTTAAATTTAATAATAAATGAAATTTTTAATTATAATCTTAAAATAAGAATTTGTGAAAATTCTTTAATTAGTTATATATTATTAAATTTTAGTTTTAATAATTTATATAAATATCTAAAAATTAGAAAAATTATTTAAAAAATAGGATTATTAAAAATAGAATTATTAAAAATAGAATAAGTAAAATAGTAAAAATTAGTAAAAATAGTTTAAAAATATTTAAAAATAAAGAAAAAGTAAAAAAGTAAAGTAAAGAATAAATCTATTCTTTAGCTTTCATTTCAGTGTATCCGCATTTACCGCAAGCGAATCTGTCACCGTGGTCAGCCATGAAGACACCTTCACCACAACGAGGACAGAATGGGTTTTTCCTTACGATTTTGTCTCCTTCTACAGTGTATAAATCTTTTTTATCAGGCATAATAATATCCTCCTAAACATTAATCATTTATTCTTCCGCTTCATCTTCTTCTTCAGCAGGAGCTTCTGGTTCTTTGTTCTTTTCAATGATGCTTGGTTTTTCTACATCAATTAAAGATGATTCTCTACCATATACTTTAGCGTAACCAGTTGCTTTAGGTTCACCGTATCCTGGTTGAATGTTGTCTACAACGATTAATTCTTTTTTAGTGTCAAGCATTGCAACTAATTTGCTTTTGACATCTAAAAGCTTAGGAGTTGGTTCTCCTACATATGAAACATAAAATTTAACTTCAGTTCTATCAAATAAAACGTTTTCTTTCTTTTCAAAAATTTCGATTTCCATTATAAAAACCTCTCATTTAGGGTTTGAATTTAATTAATTATAAAATACAATTAAACTAAGCCATTTCCTTAAAATAAGTCATGAGCTTAGCAGCTTTGTCTTTTCCATCAGAAACATTTACAAAGACCAATCCTTCGTTAGGCTGACCATATAAGATAACAGCATCTTCAGGTGCAACCAATAAGCATGGAAGAACAGCAAGATCCTCTTCCCCTTTAACTACAATAATGCGGTTTTCGCTATCTTTTAAAGTCAAAGAAATAGCTTTTTCTATGGTTTCCCATAGATTTTCAGTGATTGTACCTGCAGGATTGTCTGCCTCTAAAATGTTTTCTGTACGAATAATATCATGATTATGATCTTTACGTTGAATACGATTGTCTATGATTCCCAAATCCGGAATCAAATCATTATCAACAAGATTTTTAGTGGTTTGATCACCAACAGAGATTAAGAAATTAGCTTCTTTAATCATAGGAATTGCATCTTCAAATTCGACATACAATTTACCTAATGGCTTTTTGAATTCATCTATTAAATTCTCATCTAACTTAAACAAGTTTTAACCTCTATCAATAAATCTCCAATAATAATATTTTAATTAAATATTCGAGCAAAAAATATATAGTAAAATAATTATTATACTTTAATATTTATCTAATTTAAGATATATAAAGTTTAGCATGAAAATGCTCTAAATAGAGAAAAATTAGTTAAAAAAAGAAAAATAGTTTAGAGCAAGATACTCTAAACGTTAGTAAAGATTTTTGTCTATGTTCTACGGACTGAATCCTAAAACTTGAATCTATTCAGCATCAGCGTAAAGATTACCTAAAGCTCTAGCGCCAAATAATGCTATAAATGGAGCACCGACTAAAAATGCAACCAATATACCAATATATGGAATAGCAGTGATAATACCTAAAACAAATCCTAGAACGAGAGCACAAATAAATAAAATAATGAACCATGCAATGAATCTTCCGATACCGATTGCTTGAATGTCCGCAATTACTTCCTTAAAGTTTATAGCTTCTCCGATATCACCATATTTAGCTAATCTGCACATTGCAATCTCTAATAATAAACCAAAGATGAGGTATAAGATTATTGCAACAATTCCAGTGATTGCAAGACCAGTGAATAATGGTGCCCAAAGGTCTTGAGGAACTGCACTGATAGCCATGCTAGGATCAACTGTATCAGATATGGTATTTCCTATAAAAGCTAAAACTTCAGCCATAGCGGAATAAGTTCCGGAAATCCAACCGACAAGCAAAATAATTATTGTTGGAATAATGTAATAGACAATTTGCACAACCAATAATTTCAATCCGTCAATGAAATTCTCAAGAATATTTAAAGCAGGAATCTCATCCCCAAGATTGATTGTTTCCTTTAAAACGCTTAAGATATAACCTTCGGTTACAAAATAAAGAATTAATGAGATAATAGCCAATAAGCTGATTACAGCCCCATTAATTTCAATGTTCCATGCAATCAATACAGAAGACAAATTAGCAATTAGGAAAATGACTCCAAAAATAACTAATGCCTTATAATCTTTAGTAGGGTATACTAAAGCTTCTTTGAATAAATCAATTAAACCAGTCATAAAAAACCTCCAATTATACAAATAATTATAAAAATTACTTAATTAGATTAATAAAATCCAATAATATATTAAACAACATCTTATTTAAATTTTATTGTAAAAATACAAGTTTTTAATTAATTTTAGAATAAAATAAGACAAATAATGATTGAAAATAGCAAAATAAGATAAATAATTAAAAATTAAGAAAATTAAAAACTAAAAAATAGATAAAATAATTAAAATTGAAAAAAAAGAAAAAAGAATTAAGAAAATTATCTTACTCTTAAAGCGTATTCACCAGCTTTTGTAATTCCTAATTCACGAGCAACTTCAGACTCTTCAGGATCAGTTACAATTAAAAGACCGCTCCAATTGGATGAAGTAGGGTTTTTACATTCTGGACATTGTTGCTTATCAGTTAATAAATTACAATGTGTACAAGCGTTTACCATTATTCTTCCACCTTAGCATTAGCTTTTTCAATTGCCTTATTCTTTTCAGCTTGAATCCATTCGAATTTACCTAAGTTAGGTTGTCTCATGGTAAGACCAATCTTAGATTCCTTAATGGATTTTCCTTTAAGACTTAAAGTAACTATTCTTGCTCTGATTCTATCTCCTTCAGTTAAGACCTTTTTGGATTCGTTACCTAAAAGAGATGCGTTTTTAGGATCATAGTTAATATAATCATCAGTTACTTGAGAAACGTGAACAAGACCTTCCATAGGACCGATTCTTACGAATGCACCGAATTCGGTAATGTCTGTCACTTCACCTTCAACAATTTCCTGTTGTTCAGGCTTGAAGAATATTGCATTGAATACAACATTATGGTAAGCAGCACCATCACCCATAATGAGCACTCCTTCACCAATTTCCTCAATGCTGACAGCACCGACCATTAAACCTAAATTCTTATCGAGCTGTCCGACGTATTCCTCATTTAAAGTTTCAATAGCTACATCTTCAAGAGGTTCATCAAATCTGTAAGGTGGAATTCTTACAGTTCCCTCAATAGTTGTCATGTAATACAAAATAATCCCTCGTTTTAAGTGAAATTTAAATTTTAAATAAATTTGTAATAAAGCTAATTATAATAAATTTTATAATTTTATAAATTCTAATGAATTTAGTGAATTTTAAAGTAAATTATGAATATCAATTAAAAATATAATAATGAAACTATTTAAAGTTACTTATAATGCCAATAAGTTAACCGTTAAATCAGATAACCTTCAACTGCCAGATATTTCCTTTGCCTAAGAATAACTAATGCAATTCCTTTTTTCTTTGCTTTCTTTCTTAGATTTGCATCATTTGTCGCCAATACATTGGACACTCTAATCAATGCATCATCTACAGATTCGCCATCATTTAAAGGAATGTCTCTAATTTCAATTTCGCCGGATTGTGCAATTTTCAAGCCTAAACCAGCAGCTAATCTAACTTTTCCTTTGCTATTGTTTTTAAGGCCTTTAAGCTCATTAATAACAAATTTTGCAGTTACCAATTGATAATTAGGCAAAATTCTTTTGAATTCCTCTAGGATATCTACATTGAATTGAAAAGGAATCATAAAAAAGTTAGTATCAATGAATACTTCTCTTTTATCTCCAGATTCCATGTTATCACTGACTAAATTTTAATGAAATTCAATAATCTAAATAATATTAAACTTATTGAATTATACCAAATCCAATTAATCTCCAACGTGCACCTACTCTACGGGATAAAGCTACTCTGTCCCCTTTGTCTGCACATACAGGCAATTTCAATGCAACACTAACGTTTTTCTTAACTTTGGTCACTACACCAATGGTGGTGGTTGTACCACAGTTAATCATTAAAGGTTCCTTGATTTTAATTGGATCTACTTTTCTTTCATCTTTAGTTCCTACAACACGTTCTAAAAGCTCAGTTTTCATATCAAAGCTATGCAATACTTCAGGCAAAGTGCCTTCAGCACCAGCAACGGAACCAGATAATGAATCTGCTTTGGTTAATGCAGGGTCTAATTTGGTAGCTACACCAATAAGTCCACCAGGACCTACTTCTTCAACAGATTCTCCACCAGCTTCCAATCCAATGATTTCAGAAGTCAAGCTGATCCATTTGTTCTGTTTGCTTTCCTTGACATTGATTCCAGGCCTAATTTCAATGATATCTCCTAATTTAAGAGTACCTTGAACTAAACTTCCACCGATTACTCCACCTTTAATCTTTTTAGGGTGGGAACCAGGCTTGTTAATGTCAAATGATCTAGCTACATGCATTCTAGCAGGTTTGTCTAATTCTTTTTCTGGTGTAATTATCACATCGTTGATAGCTTTAATGAGAATATCGATATTAGCTCCTTGTTGAGCAGATACTGGAATGATTGGTGCATCTTCTGCACAGGTACCTTTTACAAATTCCTTGATTTCATTGTAGCTTTCAATAGCTCTTTCTCTAGGAACAATATCCACCTTATTTTGAACTACAACTACATCTTTAACACCGATAACATCAAGTGCCATCAAGTGTTCCTTGGTTTGTGGCTGTGGACATTCCTCGTTAGCTGCAATTACCAATACAGCACCATCCATAATTGCTGCACCAGATAACATGGTAGCCATTAAGGTTTCGTGTCCTGGAGCATCTACAAATGATACTTTTCTAATTACTTCAGTTTCACTTCCACAATGTTCACAAACATCTTTAGTAGTGTAACATAAAGGCTCTTCACAATTAGGACATTTTCTAAATTCAATATCAGCATATCCTAAACGGATTGAAATACCTCTTTTTGTTTCTTCACTGTGAGTATCTGTCCATACACCAGATAATGCTTTAGTAAGTGTTGTCTTTCCGTGATCGACATGGCCCACAAGTCCTATGTTTACATCAGATTGAACTTTCACAGATTACACCTTTAATTTTTTTAAATAAATAATTTGAATTAAATAATAAACATAAATGAATATTAGTTAATAATGATAATTAATAATAAATTCAACAATGAAATTTATATTAATATTGAATTACACTTATGAATAATCTCACTTTTTAAATTAAAATCATATTTATAATTCAATTTTAATATAAACATGATTTAATGCTTTTTTAATAATAAAATATAATAAAAATTTAATTTTAATAATTTCAAATAAAATTATTTAATTTTAAATTCAATGAAAATTGAAAAATAATAATGAAATGGGAATTTCATTATAAATTTCATTAATCATTTGGCTATCTGATTATTCTTCTGCTTCCTCTTCTTCAGGATTTAAGATATCAGATATGGATTTGCTACCTGCTTTGGTAACAACAGTGTTAATTAAAACAATATCTTCAGAGATAGTGTTTCCTCTTACGGTTTTTCTTCTTTTAACACCATCGCCTTTAGGTTTGTAGCCTACTCCACCGGTTAAAAGACTTTTGATTCTTCTAGGACCATCAACGTCTTTTTTCATAGCGAATCCGTTTTTGTCACTACCACCAGTGATTTTTAAAGTGTAGCCATCTAAACCAACGATTTGACCATCGAATTCTTCTCCGATTTTTAAACCGTTTAATTGTTTTCCATCATCAACTTCTAATTGATAACTTAATTCTTTTTCAGATACAACAATTTTAAATGCCAATAAAATTCCTCCTTTTATTTTTCGGAATTTAATCTTTCCTAATCTCTAGTATTTATTCTATAATCTTAAATATATGTGAAATCATCATCAAATTATATTGTTAAATGAATAATTTAATCATTAATATTCAAAAAGACCGAATTTACCCCAATCTGGATCTCTTCTGCGTTTGATTTCCAAGATTTCATCAAGGGCCATGAATTCGTCTTCATTCAATTTGTCCTTAAACTCTCTTTCCAAGATCTTATAATGCTTTTCAGGGATGTCTACATATAATGTGTCTCCCTCTTCAAAGTCCTTTCCAGCTACAGCATCGTTGATAGCCATAGCAACCCTTTGACCTCTGGAGATTGCAGTCAATGTTTCACCCTTATCTTCCATACTGGCAATGGTACCTACATAGTCACCATTTGCACTCATTAAAGCATATCCTTGTTTAACGGTTCCTGCTTCAACTTCAATACCGCAAATTGCAGGTTTGCTTTGCCTGAATATG